>CAYUMZ010000280.1:0-2983 GCA_964446105.1 uncultured Gammaproteobacteria bacterium
TCCGATCGTCTTTCCGGGAATGGCTCGCTCGGCTCCCCCTCGCTGCGCTTTATTTTCCTCCAAGAACGTCCGGATTCTTCACCTACTTGACTGACGAAACATCATTTTTACATTTGACAAATCTAAAACTACGAATTCAAAAATTTTTGAAAAATAAAACTCTAAACGGTCTTCAACTCTTACACACGCAGTGGATTTGTTTAATAGGATTGTTACCTCTATCATGCTGGTATTTTCATCAAGTCTCGTTAATCAGCATTGTAGCCAATTTCATTGCGATACCTTTAGTTGGAGTACTCGTCTTGCCGTTAATTTTATTGGGTAGTGGGTTTGTGCATACAAAACTTTTTCTGTCCAAATTTTTTTTTACATTGGCTGCAAAAGTATTGGCGCTGCTCGGTGTGATGTTGCATTGGTTAAGTCTGCAACAATGGGCTGTGTGGAATTACAGTTTTTCAAGCATGTGGGAAATTATTGTCGTGTTTGTGGGTTGTGGTTTATTAGTTTTTTCTCAAAACAATAGTCGTTGGCTAGGCATACTGGGATTAATTCCTTTAACACTACCGACTCTTTCTCCTTTACATCAAGGGCAATTTAAACTGAGTGTATTGGATGTCGGTCAGGGTTTAGCGACTGTAGTCACAACACGACACCATACGATAATTTATGACACTGGAGCTAAATTATCTCCACAATTAGATAGTGGACAACAAATTGTGATTCCATACTGTCTGAATGAAAAAATTCGACGTGTGGATGCGTTAATTTTAAGTCATGGTGATAATGATCACGCAGGGGGAGCAACATCCATTGTAAAAGCATTGCCTGTAAAGAAAATTTACACCAGTGCCGTTGAGAAAATCAGTGATCAACTCAAAGACCAATCGATTTCTAGTATCCTCTCAGGCTGTTATCGAGGGTTGAAGTGGGAATGGGATCAGGTAAGATTTGAATTTTTACATCCTGACACATCCGTATCCATGAAATCCAATGATAGAAGTTGTGTACTCAAAGTGAGTAGTGCGTATGGTTCAGTTTTATTTACAGGTGATATCGAAAAAACCGGTGAACAGTTGTTAACCCAACAGCGCTCAGGGCAATTGACGAGTGATATATTAATTGTACCTCATCATGGGAGTAAAACGTCTTCGACCTGGAGGTTTATAGAGGCAGTTAACCCTCAAGTGGCTATTTTTTCCTATGGGTACCGTAATCGTTATCGTCATCCTAGCCAGGAGGTGGTTCGACGTTACCTCAAAAAGGGGATCCGATTATTCAATACAGTCGATTCTGGGGCACTTAGCACGATCATTGGAGAGCACCATGGGAGCTGGCTGCAGTATCGAAGTCATCATCAGGAATTTTGGCGGCTGCATCCAGTAGTCAAGATCTCTGAATAGCCTAATCCAATAGTTTGGAAAGCTAGACAATAGTGATATAATGCAGCCTCAAAGGTTTTGGTTGAAAATGAAATGAATGCCAGAGTATCAAAAATTTTTAAAGATCAAGCAGCATTAGAGACGTATAGACGTTTGTTGCAGTCTATATTGCCGTATTGGAAGCTTTTCCTATTGGGTATTGTCGCCACAATTATCGGTGCCCTAGTAGACGCCAGCTTAGCGTGGATGATTAAACCAGTGATCAATCGAGGTTTTATTGATCGTGATTTAGCATTCATTCATTTGTTGCCTTTAGGTGTGATCGCCTTATTTGTTGTTCGCGGCATTACCAATTTGTCATCTAATTATCATATTTCAAAAGTAGGACGTTTTGTTGTTCGAGATTTTCGTCAAAATATTTTTAATCATCTTTTACGATTGCCTGCTAAATTTTTTGATGAGCACAGTTCAGGCCTATTATTATCTCTTATTACTTACAATACTGAGCAAGTGGCTGAAGCGGCAACGTATGCATTTATCACATTAATTCAAGAAGGTTGTTTATTTTTTGGATTATTAGGTGTGATGTTTATTATCAGTTGGCAGCTGTCATTATTATTTTTAGTAATGGCTCCACTGATTGCAATTGCTGTAAAATACAGCAGTTTGCGGCTAAGAAAATTAAGTTTAAGTGTTCAAGAATCCATGGGTAGTGTCGCTCATGTTGCTGAAGAAACCATTGAAGGCTATCGCGTCGTGCGTACTTTTGGCGGCGAACAATACGAGCGAGATAAATTTACTCAAGTGATCAATAGCAATCAACGTCGTGAGCTTAAAATGGTGGTTGCAGACACGATGGGGTCTTCTGTGGTGCAATTATTAGCCGCAATACCGATTGCACTGACATTGTATCTAGCCACTGCACCAGGTAGTGAGGTGAGTGCAGGTAGTTTTGCAGCTATGGTCGCTGCGATGTTGTCGTTGTTGCGTCCTCTACGGCGAATGTCACGTATTAATACCATGATTCAAAAAGGCGTTGCCGGTGCAGCCAGTGTATTTAAATTATTAGATTTGGATCCCGAACCCGATGAAGGACGGATTTCAATCACACGAGCACGAGGTCATATTCAATTTAAGGATGTCTTTTTTCGTTATTCCCAATCTGACCAGGACATATTAACCCGCATTAATTTAGACGTTAAACCGGGTGAAACAGTTGCACTAGTCGGACGATCGGGAGCAGGTAAATCGACATTAGTCAGTCTTTTACCGCGATTTTATGAAATACAGTCGGGGCAAATTTTACTGGATGGTAGAGATCTTCGTGAATATCGGTTATCTGATTTACGTCGACAGTTTGCCTTAGTTTCTCAAAAAGTGAATTTATTTAACGATACGATTGCTGCTAATATTTGTTATGGAGCAGGGCGCTTTGTTGATGATGATGAATTACGTCATATTGCTAAAGTAGCTCATGCTTTAGAGTTTATTGAACAATTGCCCAATGGATTTCAAAGTGTGATTGGAGAAGATGGTGTGTTGTTATCGGGTGGACAACGTCAACGCATTGCAATTGCTCGTGCACTCTTGAAAGATGCGCCTAT
>CAYUMZ010000281.1:0-2981 GCA_964446105.1 uncultured Gammaproteobacteria bacterium
TGGAACAAGTACTGCTAATTTGACAGGCAGAATAACGAATAATTTGAAGAGGAGATTAAGAATAACTGCGAATATTTCGAGTCCTGAAGACTGTTTACCATCTCTACGCCTCTCTCGTATATTGGGATGAAACAATCCTCCGAAAAAATTGATTGCACTAGGTATCGAAAATTCTAGGCCTGTTTCTACTCCCCTCCAAGAACCAACGGGTCGATTAGGGGCTCCGAGTAGAGTCGCTTTTATATGAGAAGAAGGCAGTTCATCGCCTGGATAATCTCTTTCAATTCCGTCTACTGCCGTATAGGTAGCATTGGATAAATGAAGACCATCAAATTCATACGTTTCTACAAATACTTTTTTCGCGACATACGATAAATAAGCTTTAATGCGCGGAAGAAATGGTCTAGCCATTACATCTTCTGGATCGTCTTCGTTGTGTGTTGATAATAAATCATCATGCTCTTTATCTTCAGAGGCTACTGATAAATGTTGTTGATCTTTCTTATTAGTGAGTAAAGTAGTACCCGCTGTGTCTTGATAATCAGGCTCGTAATAAGAAGAGGTAATTGAAGGATCTAACAATAGTCGAGTAATCCATGCTTTAGGTCCCATCGGCTGTATTTTTTCTAATAGAGGTGTTGTTGTTTGAGGTGCTTTTGTTCGCATAGCTTGCTCCAGTGAAAATGGTTTAAAAAGGAAGAATTTATCATGGAAGTAGCGTAAAGTCAATGCGAAATTATTTGAATATCATAATTGTGAGGGGTCGAATCGCAAGCGAAGCTCTTTTTACTTCAAGGATCTATCACATCGCCTACTAACTGTAATGCCCTCCTTCCCTTGCAAAGACATGGCAAGCGGGGCGGCTATTCATTCAGCTTAACATACTTTTTCAACCATCGTTTGAGTGGCTCTGACCAAGGCATCAATAATCCCCGATTCTTTGCTGGAATGCCCCGCATCGGGAATAATCTGAAGGGTAGAAGCGGGCCAGGCTTTATGGAGGCGCCACGCATTGTCCAGTGCGCAAACCATATCGTATCGGCCGTGGACAATGATGCCCGGGATATCTGCAATTTTGTCCATGTTATCCAAAATTTGATTAGGGCGGAGAAAGCAATCGTTCACCATATAATGACATTCTATGCGAGCAAGGCTCAGAGCAGTATGAGGATCGGTTGTCCACTGCATAGCATCTTGAGTGAGCTGTAATGAGGAACAGCGTCCTTCCCACGTAGACCCCGCCTTTGCTGCAGCCATACGCGCGACTTCATCATCGCCTGTTAATACCGCGTAATACGCATCAATATAATTACTGTGGCCATTTAATTTAACGGTAGAAATAAATTCATCCCAATAATCAGGATAAACATAATTGGCGCCTTCGCCATTAAACAGCCAATACATGTCATGTTTTCTCGATAGAAAAATGCCACGTAAAATTAAACCGGCTACGCGATCAGGATGCGTTTGAGCGTACACTAAACTCAATGTCGATCCCCATGAACCACCAAACAGGACCCACTGTTCAACACCTAGAAATTCTCGGATAAATTCCATATCACTGACTAAGGCTTGAGTTGTATTTTCAGACAAATCGGCATGCGGCGTTGATCGACCGCTTCCACGTTGATCGAATAAAATAATGCGGTATTTATTAGGATCAAAAAACCGACGATGATCTTCAGAACACCCCGATCCAGGTCCGCCATGAACAAATAATACGGGCATCCCCTCGGGATTTCCGCACACTTCCACATACAATTGATGAGGCTTCGCCACTGACAACATATGTTGTTCATAAGGTTGAATGGCCGGGTAACTTGTTAACATATACTCACTCCATACAGGAAAAACGACTATCGTCATTAAAGAGCGATCAGATGTTGATGTCAACTAATGATAATCATACCCCTGATCTTCAACTTCTCTTTAGCAAAAATGATCAAGAACACCTTTTTTGAATCCAGTAATCTTTGTTTCGTAAATTAGGCTAGACTGTGTGTAGGAGCAGAGTATGCGTTATGAAGACCGGATCAAGAAGGTGGTTGACTTTATTGGCAAACACCTGGACGAGGAACTTAATTTAGATCAATTAAGTGCTGTGGCATGCTTTTCAAAATACCACTTTCATCGCCTTTTTACAGCTTATACAGGCCTATCTTTACAGCAAATGATCCGTTGGTTACGTCTTAAACGGGCGGCACATCAGCTGATTATGGATGAAGAGAAGTCCATTATTACTATTGCATTGGATGCGGGATTTGAATCGCATGAGGCATTCAGCAGGGCCTTTAAACAAGTCTGCGGGCTAAGCCCTACAGATTTTAGGCGGCAGCTGAATGGTGAAGCGTGGGAAAAACCACCGTATTCATTGCCTAAACACGAGGTTATACAGATGAACGTAACGATTAAAAATTTACCTGCTAGACGTTTGGCAGTGATTGAGCATCGTGGGGATCATAAAAAAATTCCCGAGACCGTGAACAAATTAATTGCATGGGCCAAAGCACAGCCTATGGATTTAAGACCAAAACCTGGTGAAGCTTTTGCTTTTGTTTACGATGATCCAAAAACGACTCCACCCGAAGACTTTCGTCAGGATTTCGGAATTACTGTTCCTGAAGATTTAAAATTGGGTGGAGAAATTATCGAAAAGCGATTACCCGCTGGTCGATATGCGGTAGTAGTGCACAAAGGTTCACGAACCAACATTGGTGAAAAAGTGTATGCACTGTATCAAGATTGGTTACCGTCCTCTAATGAGGAACTTGGTGATTTACCTTGTTTATTCGCTTTTTACAATTTCGATAATGAAGTTGCGGAAACTGAATACCTTACAGAGTGTTGGTTATTATTGAAATAAAGAGTGAGTGTCTAAACCCGTCGAATTTGACGGGTTTAGACTTGTAATATCTATTGCTTACATTTTATTTCAGTTGTAAACACTTCTGCTGATTTCTCAGGATGATGAGTTGCTTTCA
>CAYUMZ010000282.1:0-2949 GCA_964446105.1 uncultured Gammaproteobacteria bacterium
CAACTCTTCACGGGCTATTTTAGACATTTTTTGTAGTAATTCGGTTCGGTCTGGGTAACGGTATATCATACTTAATGCAGTAGCCGCCGCTTTTTTTTCGCATTGGGCATGATCAACCAATAATAATTCTTGATTAGCCAGGGCCGTTTGTATCCAAGCTTCAGGTGTTGGGCATTGTAAAAATTGATTTATTTCTATTTGTTCGGTAGAGAGCATATTATTTTTTATGTGTTTCTGTTTTGTCTTTAGGGTGTATCGCAATCTCAGCCTTTTCAACTTCTTTGGGGAAAAAATCTTCCATGGCTGTGGTTATGGGTTTAAATTGTGGAATGATTTGCGAAGATTTCCACCAATCCCTATCCACTAAAGCAGACCCTTGAATCATCAATAAAACGAGCGCAACTAATAAAACTCCTCGAGCGGCGCCAAAAAGAACACCGAGTAATTTATCAATAATACCGAGCCCTGATATAGAAATTAATTTTCCAATGAAAAAACTGAGGATAGCACCTACAATGACGATTGCTAAAAAAATCGCTAAAAATGAAACAATCATACGTATGGAAGAGCTATGAATAACTCCCGATAATTTCTCGCCTAAATTCGACGACAGTGTAAACGCAAAATAAGCGGCAATTAACCAGGTAGTCAACGACATCGCTTCTCGAATAAACCCTCTGGATAAACTAATGATAACGGATAAGAGTATTAGCCCTATAATGATAAAGTCTGCGACATTAAGATTGACTAAAAAATCGATCATCGTTGAACCCTCACAATAATACCATGAATATTCGCATCATTTTTTAATTGAGCTAAGGTTTTTTCAGCTGCAATTCGGTCTTGTGAAGGACCTACCAATACTCGATGAATATTTTTTCTCGATCTATCGCGTTCTGTGAAAGCATTAAATCCTTTAGATTTTAGTCTGTTGGCGAGTTTATTGGCATTAGCTTGTTCTGAAAAACTCCCTAATTGAATGACCCACCCACCTGAAGTCGATGCTACATGAGTTTTTTGCTTGGTTTTCAGGTTGGCTAATTTGTTTTGTGATTTTATCTTTTCAGACACTATTTTCGTTTCCTCTGATTTTTCAGAGGTAAACTTAAATTGACGATGGTTTTGGATGTCAGTCGTATCCCTTTTCTGAGAATCTTCTTTTTGTATAGCCAATTTTAAAGCAGCTTCTTTTACGAGTTCATCATTGGATGATTTAGCTTTATTAGCTGTTTCTTTAGCGGGTGCTGGTTCTTTAGTTGGCGATGGTTCTTTTGGGAGAATATTTGTTTCAGTATTTTGTGCTGTTTCTGCGGGTTTTTCTGGTTTGTCCAGAATTTCATCGTCTGAATAAGGTATTTGATTGTCGTCTTCCACCACGATATCTTCATGTTCATTTATCTCATTGGTAGTCGATGCCTTTGAAAATTGAGTATTATGAACAAGTGTTTTATCGGAAGCTTGTTGAATTTGTGCTGGTTTAATTGTGGGTGCTTGATACGCAACGGTTTTTTGTTCATTGTTGGCGGGTTGTTTCACAGTGGCATTTGCAACAGGAAGGTGATTAGGGGGTGGTAATGCGACTTCGCTATCAAAAATTAAAGGCACCAATAGAACAGCGAGTGCGACGAGCACAATAATTCCTATTATGCGTTGTTTCATTTCCATAGTTGTATCCCATCCAGTTTCATGGCTTGTTGAACAGCGGCCACAGTATAAAAAGACCCGAAAACGACCACTCGATCCTGCGGTGATAGTCGTTCCTTCAATAGTTGCCACATTGTAGTCGCATTGGAGTGATCATGACAAGCACCGTCAAATACGGCTCGAATTTGTTGGATGATTTCGATTGTTGGAGATGCACGAGGAGTATTCAGCGGAAAAACATGCCATTCGTGTACAAGTCCCCTCATAGAGTCGATCATGTTTTTACAGTCTTTGTCTGAGAGCACACTAAAGATGGCTATTGTTTTACCCTCGTGTAGTTGCGAAGACAGTTTTTGAGCTAATAATTCGGTAGCTGATGGGTTGTGGGCCACATCAAAGATTAATGTGCATAGATTTTGATAGCTTTCAAATCGACCTGGCAGTTTTGTAGTGCTAGCGGCTTGTTTCATGCATTCTTCTGAGACGGGTAATTGTTCTTGAAGTAATTCCACCGTCATTAATGCACAGGCAACACTTTGTGCTGGAAGATGAGGTGCGCTGTTTAAACTGAGTTCTTTATTGCGCATTTTACATGTCCATGCAGTTTTTTTTTGTTCGATTGAAAAATCTTTTCCTAGTCTATAAAGGTCGCAATGTAATTGGTCAGCTTTATCAATCACTGATTGGGGCGGTGATAGATCTCCACAGAGTGCAATTTTATTTTCACGAAAAATCCCGGCTTTTTCGAAACCGATGGACTCACGATTATCACCTAATCGATCACAGTGATCAAAATCAATCTGTGTTAGAACGGCAATAGTATTCTCAACACAATTGACGGCATCTAAACGCCCTCCTAACCCCACTTCCAACACTAATACATCTAAATTCCTAGTTTTGAAAATTAGTAATGCAGCAAGTGTAATAAATTCAAAAAACGTTAGGGGTGCGTCTGAAATTTCACGAGATAATCTTTGAAAAGCCTCGCATAATTCATTTTCATCAACGGGTTGATTATTAATCTGCACGCGTTCAGTAAAATGATGTAAATGAGGTGAAAAGTAAGCGCCAACCCTATAACCTGCTGAGGAATAAAGTTGTTGCAATGTTGCAACGGTGCTGCCTTTTCCATTCGTACCGGCGACGGTAATAACGGGACAATCAAATTGAGTGAGGTGCAGTTTTTTTGCGATGGGTAAAATGCGATCTAAACCTAATACAATATCCAGTGTATGATGATCAGCAATTGAAGATAACCAAGACTGTAAATCGGTACCCGATCTCATTGCACTATCTCAAGAGGTT
>CAYUMZ010000283.1:0-2930 GCA_964446105.1 uncultured Gammaproteobacteria bacterium
AATTCGAGGTCAATTTCGAGCAGCAAGAGACAACGGGGATCGAGCCATTGTTTTGAGCGCGTTTGGTTGTGGTGCTTTTGGTAATGATTCTAATCGAGTGGCTCAATTTTATTTGGACGTTATTAGCGAACAAGAATTTGCGAGAGCATTTGATTATGTTCAATTCGCAATTATTCCCAATCCTACACAAGACAACAACGATAACTTCACAAATTTTCAGCGTGTCTTTGCAGGCAAAGGTTTGAGTCCGGATCAGTTAGAAATAGAAACTGTTGTAGAAGAAGTCAGACCAAAATAATTATTTATTCAATAGAAGGCGTTAGCTGCGCAAATCGAATTTTCGGTCGCAGCTAATGCTCGATCAAGATTATGCTGATAGCGAGGTTGACACATGAAAGGTAAGATTAGTTTAGAGCGATTAGGCAAACAAGCAGATAAAGGGCTTCAGGCTGTTGGAGACGCTGTTTTAGGCAAGAAATCAGCAAAAGAAAAAGCTTCGAATTTACTGGATAATTTGACAAATAAGTTAGAGGACTTGGCAGATAGTGCAGGGGAACAAATAGACGGCGCTATTGATTCCATCACATTAAGTCGTTTAGAGTCTAAGCTAAACAGTAAATTTCATAATCTACAAACTCAGATTCGACAACGTAGAGACATCCTCAGAAAACCGCCTCATTCTATACCTTCTGACACCTTGAATAGTTGGGTCGTGCAGCTCCATAGTATGAACGACACTATCAAAGCCTACCCTAATTCTATTTGGTATTTTACTATCCAACAGAAAATACAAGCCACTCAAGAAGCTATTAAAGCGTACGAGATCATTGAAGAAATCATCAAAAATCCAAACGCATCCAGCAAAAGCGCTAAGGCTGCAATATTAAATATCAAAGATGTCAATATTCAGATTGGAGCTGCTTGTATTGTTTTAGGATTATTAGTGTTGGGAACGCTTGCGGTACTGGCAATTACTCTCAATCCAGCAGTTGTACTAACACTGTACCCAGTGGCTATTCCTGCTGTATTGTCATTAATTACTGGCGCTATTGTATTGAATCAAGGAATTAATGATAATAATTTCTGTGAAGCATTTGAGATTACTACCCCGAGATTTTTCGGCAAGCCGGATGATTTGAAATCAACTAAAGTTAGTGATGCAAAACAAGCTGCGCAATCTAATATCACAGTCAGTATGAAGTAGATCCCTATGTCTATTTGCTAGTTTCACTCGTCTGAAATTCTTGCATGCATGCCTGCAAAATTAATGGCTAAGAATAAAACTGATGCACTGTAAAAACCTAACATATTAGGATTATATGCAATTTTTGTTAAATTTTCTGTATAATACTACTTTGTTAGTCCTAATTGAAGATAAGCCTGCTAATTGGGCATTAAACTTGCCCACATACAATCACCTACGTGATTATTTCAATCTGCTATAATTACCTTATGAAGGGTTTATCAATCCTAAAAAAGGTTGGTAAAAAGAGTCCTGGAAGGGTAGTAGTGTTAAAGGAGTTAAATAATCATGGGTAATAAATCAGAAGAATTGAGTAATTTGGAAACGGCTTTAACTACAAAGAGTAGTTTTCAAGAGCGGTTAGGCTTACTTCAAGATGGATTTGATACAAACCAGTTTTCTTTGCCTAGTGATAAAAAACAAGCATATGATCTATTTTTGCAAGGGTTAAAGGGGTCTGAAAAAGAAAATATGTTAATGGCCATATTGGATATGGAACTTGAAAATAAACCCACTTTAGATCAAAGGTTAGATTTTATTAGAGAATACATGGGTTATTATAACGCTACTGAAGTTAGCGGGAAGGCATTGGCAGCGTTATTAAATGATTTAGGTACTTCTGATCAAGAAAAAATGCTTTCTGCTTTAGTGAAGGTTGAGTGGGATAGAGCCTCTGCTAGTGAAGATACTGAAAATACATTTATGCGAGGTAATTCTCTGCCAAAAACCGCGATGATGCATCATTTTAGGCAGGAGTTAGCGAAGGATCCAGGTATAGCAGCTAAATTTTTGGAGGATCCGATTGATTTTATGAGGCAGCATGAGGTACCTAAATATATACAAGATTTATTTGAAGAACCCATCAACGATAAGTTCGCCAATAAAAAACCTTTGAGTGCTTTTGCTTACAATATAATGTTTAGTATGTTTACCGGTCCTGTGCTCAGTCACTATGGTCAAATATTAACGGCCAGCCGCGGGACAGACGGTGAGCCGCAAGCAGAGGCAAATTATAAAAAAGCTTTGGCTGCGAGTGATACTCTAGCCAAAATAAATGCCGCGTTAATTAATAACAGTGTCAATGAAATGAGTGGTCCCATGAAAAAATTAGTGGATTCCCATATTACTCCTGGTCAAGTCGAAAGATATGTGGAAAGCTTAGAGCAGTTAATGTCGAAAATCTCTCCAGACTATAACCCTGCATCGCTAAAAATTACTGGGGAAGTGGTTAGTAATTTCGTAAAATTTGCTCAAGCTCAGGAAGATAAGTCAAAGGCTGCAATGGGAAATGAGCCTTTAGCTGTTAGGCAAGGTGAGGTGCAAACAAACAACCCTGCTCAACAAAATAAATCTCTATCTTCAAAATCAAAAGTTATAAGATTTGCTTTGGATTTGATTAAAGGTCTAAAAAATATGATTAAATCGATACAAGAGAAGTCTTTACCTGGTTGGGTAATGAGTAATATGCAAACGAACAAGGCCGGGCATAAAACCCCTTTTAACATTAAAGGAACTAACAAACAATCGATTGAGAACGAGACTGGTGGTGAAAAAGAGAATAGAGGTCCTACTCCTAAACGTTGATACGCAATATATTTTTTTATAGAGTCGAATGTGGATAATTAATTGTTCAATAGACAGCGTTACCTGCCTTTTCCTAATCCTATTTATAGGGGCCAATGCTTTC
>CAYUMZ010000284.1:0-2923 GCA_964446105.1 uncultured Gammaproteobacteria bacterium
GTTTTTCAGGAGAGATTTCATTTAATTCTGCATTTTCACGCGTGGCTGTGAGGGCTTGAGGATCATTATCAACAGCAAATACTTTTTTTGCGCCCAGTTTAATGGCGGCAATTCCTAAAATTCCAGACCCACAACCGTAATCGATTACAAGATTTTGCTGGGAAATATTTTTTGTAAGCCAGGTTAAACATAATTGAGTAGTCGGGTGTTTTCCAGTGCCAAACGCTAATCCAGGATCGAGAATCAAGCTGTGTGCAGGACGTTCTGCAGGTAATTCCCAGCTCGGATAAATCCATAATTTATTTAGATAGCATTGTGGTTTGAAATCATTTTTCCAGGTATGTTCCCAAGCTTGATCGATGATTAATTCTTCGGTGTGGTGTTTAGAAATTTCAGACCCAAATTGATTTTGAAGTTCTGAAATAATAGTAGGCATGTTAGCATATTCGTCAAATAAGGATGTTAATTTGATGTGATCCCAGAGCGGAGTTTCTCCTAAACCGGGTGCATAAATGGGTTGGTCTTGTGCGTCTTGTAATGTAATGGCGAGTGCGCCAAGATCTTCCAATGCATTGCTCAATTCTTCCGCTTGGTCTCGAGTGGTGGCGAGAGTCATTTGTAAATAGGCCATAGCAAAATTCTTATTGCTTTTCAGTGGCTAATTTTTTTTCGAGAAAATGGATATTTTGAGATCCTTTTTGAAAATTTGGATCTGACAATATATCTTGATGTAATTCAATGTTTGTTTTTATTCCATCAACGATTAATTCAAATAAGGCATTGCGCATTTTTGCCATTGCGTTGGCTCGATTTTCGCCGTGACAAATAATTTTTCCAATCATTGAGTCATAATAAGGTGGTACAGAATAACCTGTATAGATATGGCTATCCACTCGAATTCCTGGGCCGCCTGGTGCATGGAATAAATTAATTTTTCCTGGGGAGGGTAGGAATGTTCGTGGATCTTCGGCATTAATTCTGCATTCGATTGCATGGCCTTTTATGGTAATGTCCGACTGTTTGTATCGAAGTTTTTGGCCGCTCGCAATAAGTAATTGTTCTTTTACGATATCGATGCCGGTGATCATTTCTGTTACTGGATGTTCAACTTGCACGCGTGTATTCATTTCAATGAAATAAAATTCTCCATTTTCATAGAGAAATTCAAAGGTTCCTGCGCCTCGATATTTCATTTTTTGACAGGCTTTTACGCAACGTAATCCAACGCGCTGACGCTCTTCTTCAGTTATTCCGGGAGCAGGTGCTTCTTCTATTACTTTTTGGTGTCGTCGTTGTACTGAACAATCGCGTTCGCCTAGATGAATGGCATTACCTTCTCCGTCACCCAGAACTTGAATTTCGATATGTCGTGGATGCTCAAGAAATTTTTCCATATAAACATCTGGATTTCCAAAAGCAGCTTCTGCTTCTGTGCGTGTCATAGCGATCAATGAGATTAATTCACTTTCATTTCTGACAATTCGCATGCCTCGACCACCGCCACCGCCGGAGGCTTTAATAATGACAGGATACCCAATGTCTTTTGCAATCTGTAAATTTTCTTCGTTGTTGTGGCTTAATTTTCCATTAGATCCTGGTACGGTTGGAACGCCTGCTTTAATCATTTCTTCGATAGCAGATACTTTATCGCCCATCGTGCGAATTGTATCGGCGCGAGGACCAATAAATATAAATCCGCTATTTTCAACTTGCTCGGCAAAATCAGCATTTTCTGATAAGAATCCATATCCAGGATGAATGGCATCGACTTCAGAAATTTCTGCGGCGCTAATAATCGCAGGAACATTTAAATAACTTTTTGCAACATTCGGAGGGCCGATGCAAATAGCCGCATCAGCAAGACGCACATGTTTAAGATCTACATCAGCGCTAGAATAAATTGCCACGGTTTTAATATTAAGTTCTTTGCAAGCTCGTAAAATACGTAATGCAATTTCACCGCGATTCGCGATTAAGACTTTTTTCACCATGGATGATTACTCAATGATAAAGAGTGGTTGATCGAATTCAACAGGCGATTCATTATCAATTAATCGTGCACTGATGACGCCCGCTTTATCTGCTTCAATTTGGTTGTACATTTTCATCGCTTCGATTAAGCATAAAACATCACCTACTTCGACGCGCTGCCCAACTTCTACGAAGGGTTTTTCACCGGGTGTAGGGGCTAAGTAGACAGTACCTACCATGGGTGATTTGACAGTGTAGCCCTTTGTTGGAATGGTTTCTTTTGGTGTGCTGACTGGAGGTGCGTGATGTGTAGTCTGAGCCTGAGAGTGTGAAGATGTTGGTTGAGATTCACTTTGAGGAACGTAATGTACAGGCGCGGCCTGTGCAGGAGCTGGAGAATAGCGGCTAATGCGCACGGACTCTTTGTCTTCATGCACTTCGATCTCTGCGACCCCAGTTTCATTGATCAGTTCAATCAGCTTTCGGATTTTACGAATATCCACTTTTTCATCCCCCTTTAATAGGATAGAATAGCCATCTTTCTGGCAAGGTGTCGATTCTGCACTAAGTTCACGATATTGTCCAGTTCGAAGATGATATCTTCAATTTAGACGATATTGGCGCATTTTGCCAACATTAGAAGGTCCCGTCATAGGTTTGGCGAGGGTAACATGGGGGAGTGGGTATCCCCGTGCTGGCGGAACCCCCGTGGCCGACCTATTAGATTTATGAGTGGTTATAGGCAAATTTTCCCATCATCTTCTTGGTCTTTCTGTTGAGCTTGTTTTTTGCGTAAGTCTTCGTCGGTTAATATCATCTGAAGAAGGGCTTTAAACTTTTCTGCATTCATTTCGCCAACAATACGATATTGCTTAAGTTCGCGGCACTCAGGCCCGAAAAAAATAATTGTTGGTGGTGCAATGACATTAAAATAAGTTTCTAGCGCTTTATC
>CAYUMZ010000285.1:0-2879 GCA_964446105.1 uncultured Gammaproteobacteria bacterium
ATTAAAAATAAGGATGCACTTCCAAAACAGACTATCATGGTGAGCAAATTAGGATTCATATCGGCCGTTGCGAATTTTTTACTGCCAATGATATAGAAGGCGTAACTGAGTGCTGCCATAATTCCCATGAATAAACCACTAAAATTCAGGGTATGTCCTGAAAAATCGTGTAATAATATGAGTCCCACGAACATAAGCAATAATGTGAGTAACGTCAGAAATGACATTGTATTCCGATGTGCTAACCAAGAATATAAAGCGATCGCAATTGGGTAGGAGAAGAATATCACCATCGCGAGTCCGGTGCCAATTGATTGACTGATACAAAATAAAAACCGCTTGATCCAGAGTAACCAGCCGCGCTGAGCAAAAACATCATAATGAGGACTTGAGGCTCGAGATTGATTTTTTCTTGAGAGATAATATCTTTAATCACAAAAATCATCATCCAGAGAGCAGCAACAATGAAACGCCAAAAAAGCATGCACGAGACAGACATGTTGTCATTTAGCAGGTAAGTGCCGAGATATCCCATAAACCCGTATAATATTGCTGAAAGAGCGATTAACAAACAAGCATGTGTTGTTTTTTTCAATTCTAATTGATTAATCAAAGTCGCCACCTATCAGTAAAAATCTTTGCAGGACCAGTCTACCGAAACATATATATTCTGAAAATAGAGCTGATTGGATTATGTGACTCTTTTTATAAATCTTCCATAGGCTAGTTGACTGGTAAATTTACCAGGTACTTTTAGTAAAAATCACAGTTACCTATTCGTTCTTCAATAACTAATCTGTTCATTGTTTTTTGAGCTTATATTTAATTTTACATTGAGGAGATTTTTTATGAAAAAGGTTATTGAGTTTTTTTTACCACGATTACAAGCAGACGCAATTCGTGACAAGGTTGATCGTTTTGTAGTGGCGGCAGTAATTGCAAAAACAGGTAACGATAAAGTATTAACTTTAAAAAGAGCAAGTGATGATTTCATGGGGGGGCTTTATGAACTTCCTAGTGGAAAAGTTGAGATGAATGAAGATTTAATTGCTGCCTTAATTAGAGAGGTTAAGGAAGAAACTCATCTAGATGTTGTCGAGGTTGCAGATTATTTGAGTTATTTTGATTATCGGTCGCAATCAGGTCGCTTAACGAGACAATTAAATTTTCTAGTATGTTGCGTTAATCCTACTGCAGTACAACTGAATGACAAAGAACATGAAGGTTATTCATGGGTAGGAAGACAAGAGCTCGGTAGATATAACATCAGTGCTGAGACGAAAAAAGTGATAGAGACATTTTTTATACGAAATACCATTGAAATATCGCCATCTGAATCTTTGATGACCGGCTATCAAAGCGGAATTCAACAATTTGTTGTTGGCGGAGTGGTAGGTCATAAGGATAAGGTGTTGATAATGAAACGTGCCTCCGATGATTTTATGGGGGGTATCTACGAATTACCCAGCGGAAAGTTAGAGACAGGTGAAAGCGTTGAGATGGGAATAATACGCGAGGTTAAAGAAGAGACGAATTTAACGGTATCTTCGCTGGGTAAACCTTTAGCTCATTTTGATTATACGTCAGGAAGTGGTAAGCGAACACGTCAATTAAACTATGATATTCAAGTTCAAAATACACAAGACGTTAAATTAAGTGAAGAGCATGAGGGTTTTGCGTGGGTAAATTCTGCAGAATTAGGAAATTATCCTGTGAGTCAAGAAGTCAAAGCTATCATTTCAGGCTATCTTAACCAAAAAAATCGTTTGATTGAAGCCGATCAAGATCTTGGACAACGGTTTTTCGGGCAAAAACGTGAGAGAGATGCTGAAGAAAAAGTTGATGAAACTGTATCTTCTCTCAAAAAATTTAATCAAGGAGAATAATCATGGAGTGCAAAGAAAAGAATTTTGAAAAGAACTTTTTGATGATCGTTAAGCCTGATGGAATTCGGTATTTTCATTCAATTATCGAAGTCTTAGAGAAAAATCAGATAAAGATTTTGTCGATAAAATCAAAGCATTTAATACAGTCAGAAGTCGAAGACGTTTATCAAGAACATAGAGGACGATACTTCTTTAACACCTTAGTTGATTACATGCTGATGGGAAAATGCTTTTTGCTTGCTGTACGCGCAAATTTTCCAGTCATTGAATCGGCCAAAAAAGAAATCCGAGAAATTGCAAAGAAACAGGGTGCCCAGTTTGCGGCTGAGTCTCTGACTGTGGCAGTGAACTCTACAAAGATTTCAGAAACGGCCGATATCGGGAATTTCATCCAAAAGTTTGTCAATGAGTATGTAAGAACTTTTGATGGGATTCATTGTTCTGATGCTGAATCAGCAGAACGGGAAGTCACTCTGTTTTTTGACCCGTCAGAACTAAAGGAGCCTGGCTTCAATGTAGAACATTCTACAGCCATAGTCTGTCAAAAACTCATTGATAGCCAGGAAAATCAGAAAGCTGTGTCTAATAGCGATTCTGATCATTACAAGCCAACTTTTTTTAACAAATAATCGGAGAAATATCATGAAGGGGAAGATGAACATTGCAGTGATTGGGCTCGGCGCTCGCGGCTTAAAATTTTGTGAAGCTGTGAATAATGAGCGAGTTTATGGTGGCAGGTTGGTAGCTGTTTGCGATCCGATGGTTACTAAGCTCAAGGATAAATTGGAAAAATACAATGTCAAACATTATGACGATGTTGATATGATGCTAAAACATCAGCCAATTGATATTGCTATTGTTGCTCTTCCTCATCATGCTTATTTAGAGGTAATAAAAAAGCTGGCTGAACATAAAGTTCACATTATCAAGGAAAAGCCTTTTTCGGTGTCTTTAACTGAGGCTTATCAATTTAATCAGATTTTAGCGCGTCAT
>CAYUMZ010000286.1:0-2861 GCA_964446105.1 uncultured Gammaproteobacteria bacterium
AATATCCAGGATAATCCATGACGAGCGACATAACATGGGAGAGTTCCTTGTGAGCAGTTTTAAACTCAGCATTGTATTATGGTTATCTTTATTAATGTGTTGCACATCCATTTTCGCAAACGATTTATCCATTGTGCAAACGATTGCGCAGCCTGGTACTGTTGCATTAACTTTTGATGATGGACCATCGCCAATTTATACACCTCAGATTTTGGATATTCTTAAAAAAAATAATATTAAAGCCACTTTTTTTGTCGTGGGCCCTTTAGCAAAACAATTTCCGAAATTAATTGAACGTATGGTTGCCGAGGGGCATGCAGTAGGTGTTCATGCAATGACGCATCCAAAATTAACTCGATTAAATTCGACTGAATTGAATTATGAAGTTGTAGGCTCGCGAGATCTCGTGCAGCATCTAATCCGTAAATCACCTGTTTGTTTACGTCCTCCTCATGGTGTGATGAATAAACGGGTTGAAGACTATGCAAACGCTCATCAATTATTGATTGTGCCTAATGGATTTAATTCTTTAGATCAACAAAAATTAAGTGCATCTCAGATAGCACAACGCGTTATCGACAATGCCCAATCGGGTCGAGTCTTTTTATTTCATGATGGCTATTCAAATCGTCAAAAAACTGTAACAGCATTGCCGTTAATTATAGAAGGAATACGCGGAAAAGGCTTAAATTTCTCGGTTATTTGTTCCCCACAATAGTGTTCGGCTATTGTGGAACTTCGGTTTGAATATTAAATTGGTTGACAATATAATTCTTAAGATTTGTTAATAATGCTTGTTGTTTGTCTGTTAATTCAGAATCGGTTTGAATGGTATTGATTTCTGTAAGCGCATTCTGTGGGGTCAATCGATGTTGTCGACGATAATCAATGAGCGCATCTTCAGGATCATGAGGATTCACTTTGGCAAGATATTCACCATAAATTCGTTGATAGTGTGGTGGTAATTTTTCTGGATGTAGACGTCCAATATATCGTATTGCAAGAGACTGTAAGCAGGGATTGTGAAAATCATCTAACAGAGCAATTTTTCCATCGATATCTCTCGAATGAAATTCAGTGCATAATTGTATTTCATGAGGAAGTAGAAAACCATTCTGATATAAAGCTGCGCTCTCGTCGATATTAGGAATTTTAGGATAAGTATAGTCACGATGATTACGGGCTAAGTCCAGCATTAACTCTGGGTGGTCAATTAAAAATTGACGATTTCTTGAAATCTGATTGAGTCTTTCTGGTGTAAGGTATCGAGTAAATCTTTCTGAAGGTGGAAGAAGAATACCATTTTCACCTGGTTTTTTATTAACTACCCACGTTTGTTCTTTGAGTTCTTCAAGTGTGAGAGCAGAAAAGTCTTGATTATCTAATCGCAGCCATAATGTTTGATTTTTGTAATGATTATGACGACCTAACGAAATAACATATGATTGGTAAAATTGTTGTGCGCCAAAAATTCCATCGATTAATATTCCTTCTCTAAAACTTTGTTGCTGTATATTAAAAGCGACCGGTAATTTTCCTATTCTTGTTGAATCGGTTTCTTTATCAAAATAACCGATGACGTAATTCCATATTTCTGTTTCCGCAATAAAGCGTTTGGCAATTTCAACAGTAGCTAGAACATCGACCATGGCATCATGCGCAGGTCCAGTGACGAAATTATTTGCTGCATTGATGTGTTCTAATTTTAATGTAGACACCCCATTAATTAATGGCCACTGAATAGTTTTATTATGGAATAAAAAATAAAGAGTGGTAATTGGATAAATATCCATTCGTCCGCATTGGTTAGCATATTGGTGGCTATAAGGCGTTAATAGATTTCGGTAAAATGAAAATCGTAAAAATTCATCATCGAATCCCAATGTATTATAACCAAGGCTAATAGTCCCTGGCTTATTCATCAGGCTATGACTATTAATTATTGCTTCTGCTTCAGATAGACCGTTGTTTAGATCATCAATGGAGAGTCCGTGAACTAATATTGCATGCGGGCTAGGGACAACATCGGGGTTCAAGCGTACGTGAAATTGGTGACGTTCAATTTCATTGAGAGCCTCATCGGTACGAATTGCTGCGAATTGTAATACCTGATCAAAGGCTTTGTTTAGACCGGTGGTCTCGATATCGTAAAATAAATACGTTTTTTCCATGACGTCCTTCCTGATTCGTGTATTCCTTGGACAAACCGACTGAGTTTACATTAATTTTTCAGGGCTGTCACGCCTTGGATGAAATTTAATTGAATTGTGAATTATCGTGGAATAAATCCCAAAGCATTATAAACACGATTTAATGTTTTTTGTGCAATTTTGCGCGCTTTTAATGCTGCGTCATGTAATTGTTGTTGTAATTTCGCTTCATTGGCTCTTATTTCCTGATAGCGAGTTTGAATGGGGTTAAGGAATGCTACTACGGCGTCAGCGACTTCTTGCTTAAATTGTCCGTAGCCTTTGCCTTGAAAATGTTGTTCTAAGTCAGGAATCGATTGTTCTGTGATGACAGACATTAGGGTTAATAAATTGCTAACCCCAGGTTTTTCATCGCTCATTTTGATTTCACTGCCTGAATCTGTCACGGCGCGTTTAATTTTTTTCACAATCACGTCTGGAGGATCCAGTAATGCGACGTAATTTTGTTCGTTGGTATCTGTTTTAGACATTTTAACCGTCGGATCTTGTAGGCCCATAATGCGCCCACCAGCAGATTTTTCGGGAATATAAGGTTCGGGCACTGTAAAGGTATCCGGATAGAGATTATTTACGCGTATCGCTAAATCACGTGTTAATTCGAGGTGTTGTTTTGGTCGCCTCCTACAGGCACAAGATTCGTTTGATATAATA
>CAYUMZ010000287.1:0-2806 GCA_964446105.1 uncultured Gammaproteobacteria bacterium
GGTAGAAAGAACTTGTTTTGTCATTTTCTCGCTTTTTTTAAAACCCTTTTTGCTGATAAGACGCGACCAAGAGAATGCCCAGAACCTTTAAGATATTCTTTAAGAAGGCCTTCTAGATTATCTCTCAAATTCGATGCATGGTCCCAACTAAATTGTTTATCAGGCTCAGGTGAGATTACCTCTGTCTTTTTTGATGAGTCTTTTTTAGAGATCTGACCTTCTTTTTTTACCTCCCCACTTGCCCTTGTGACAGAAATTTCTGACGTATTATCTACTCTCTCACTGTCTTCAGGCTGGCGCAAACTGGCTCGAAGCTCTTTAATCTTAATCAGCAACGAGGTTAAACGAGAATGTAATGTTTTGCTTTTTACAAGAGAAGATTCAGCGCTATCTTTATATGAAACCGAATTTTCGAGTTGACTGGATTTTGAGTCTATAGCTTTATTTACCAACACCTCTCTTTCCTTTCTATACTTCAAACTAATTTCTTTACGTTTCTCTGGATTTTCATCCGACTCTTTTCGCGTTTTTAATTTGTGAGTCAATTCTTCATTTTTACTTCGCAATTCTCCTATCTTTTTCGTTAACGCCTCCGATTTACTTCTTAACCTTTCTTCTTCACCAAATAAGAGAGCTGAATGAGACTGGCTTTCTAAAAGCTCCTTCTCAAGATTATTAAATGATTCCTGTAATTCATTTTTTTCTAATTTCAGATTTTTCACAATTAATGGGAGTTTGACTTGTTGAGACGCCAGAGTATTTAAGCTCTCCTCACTTTTACTAGCATCTTCTTGGAATTTTTTTGCTTGAATTCGAGAAACATCTGAAAGTTCTTGCACTGTACGTTGAACCAATGAATAAAGAAAACTAGGTTTACCTTTGCGATGGCTAGGAAGATTATAAAATAAATCCTCGATCTCTCGAGTGAGAAAAATTGAACCCTCATGAGTTCGTTTAAAATCATTCGCCCACTTTCGTAATTCTACAACGGCCTTTCTCTCTTCTTCTGTCGCCAAAACTATCGAGAACCCCCTAGGAGGATCTCCATGACCATCTAATAGTGTAAGATTACTCATCACGTTCTGAATTAAACCCGATTCATCCCAAGGCACTCTAGGCCCCTTGTTATCAGGTTCTTCCATCATTGCAGCTGCCATACACGTCCTCCTCTTGTTGCTATAGTTAATTATAGCACATCCTGGGAGAGCAAAATTATAGATTGTTATACACTATTTGTGCGATTTGAGATTGCAAATCATGAGAGTGTTTGGCTTCACCCACCACATGATTCAACATAATTGAAAATATTAAAGGCTTTCCACTTTTAGTTGTCATATAACCAGATAATGTTGAGACACCTTGCAAGGTACCAGTTTTAGCATGAATATGATGTGCAAGATCAGGTGACAGTAATCGATTTTTTAAAGTACCATCAGTGCCTGATTCGGGCAGTGCATTAATAAAAATATCTGAAAGTGCTTGATCATTTTTCATAACATAGAGTAATCGAACGAATTGTCGAGGCGTTATTAAGTCATATCGTGATTGTCCTGAACCATCGACCAATACGGCTTGATCAAAATTGATATCTGCCTTTTTATGTAAAATAGATTTGATTGCGCGACTCCCCGCTAAAAAAGACCCTTGATGATAAATCTGACGACCCAGCGCTTTTGTAATGCATTCGGCGTACACATTATTAGAATCTTTTAATACAGTACTCACTAAATTTTTGAGGGGAAGTGATTCAATTGAAGCCATTACACTTAATTTCTCGGAAGAATGCCCCGCAACGATAGCGCCATCAATTTGAATATTGTGTTCTTTGAAATAATGCGATAGCAACTGTTTAGCTAAGAAATCGGGGTTTTTTATGGCGACTTTCATCAATTGAGGTTCAGCTGAAGTTGGCCAACAACCATTAAAATGAATATGATTATCTGAATCGACGCTAAGATTAATCTCACAAGCAGTCATAGATTCTTCGTAAGTAACTGTGTTGACTTGATGAGAGAGTTTTAAATAAGGCTTAAGCGGATTTTCAACAAAGGCCATTGATGCAGGTTTATTGAGAACTGGATTTGGAATTAAATTCACACCCACTGCATTTTCGTGGAGAATAATACTCGTAATCGGAGCAGCAAAATACCAATTTAAATCATCTTGCCCCCAACCCGGCCCATACCAAGGTGCTTCAAAGGCGCTGCTATCCAGTTGCACATTACCAGCAATACGATTAATACCTCCTTCTTGTATGCGAGCGATCAACGTATTCATTTTATCTGCTGTCAGTGATGGATCACCAGAAAATCGCACCACTAAATTTCCGCGCAGTGTTCCGTTCTCTAATTGTGATTTATCGTATAAAATAGCTGTTTTAAATCGATACTCAGGACCCAATCCATACAACGCAGCCGATGTTGAAAATAACTTCACACAACTCGCTGGGTTAAAAGCTTGAAAACCATTATATTCGTAGAGAATTTTCCCTGTTTCTGCATCAGCCACTGCAATTCCGACAGCAGCACGTGGCATAGAATGCTCTATAACGGGTGAAATTTGTCGATGAAGAGTCTCTTGAGTACCAGCAAGACTATCAACACTCAGAAAAAAAATGAGTAAGGTAGGGGTCAGATTTTGAATTATGAATTTAATCATACTCACACTGACCCTCGCTCTTAGTGTGCAGAGAGACGTAATTCCTGAGAACGAATCATGGCCAATTTAGCAGCTGTGGTACCAGGATATTGTTTTTGAATTTGACCTAACATCTCCTCGGCTTGAGATTTATGTCCAGTATCTGTTC
>CAYUMZ010000288.1:0-2796 GCA_964446105.1 uncultured Gammaproteobacteria bacterium
TGGTTGCCGGAAGCGGTGCGCGGGCTGACACAACTGCCGTCGGGCAAGGTTTCGGTCAATGCCGAGCTCGGCATCCGCGAGTTCGACACGGTGGTGGTCGCCGCCGGTGTGTGGTCGAAGCCACTCGCCGCCTGCCTCGGCGACAAGGTGCCGCTCGACACCGAGCGCGGCTATCACCTGAACGTCGATCCAGGCACCATGAGCCCTTTTCAACATGGTGAAGTCTTTGTGACAGACGATGGTGCAGAAACGGATCTGGATTTGGGGCATTATGAGCGTTTCGTTCGCACGAAGATGACTCAAGCGAATAATTTTACGAGTGGACGAGTTTATCAAGATGTGATTGACCGAGAACGTCGCGGTGATTATCTCGGTGCAACAATACAAGTGATTCCCCATATTACAGACGAAATAAAACGAAAAATTCTTATTGGGGCAGATGGCTATGATGTGGCTTTAGTGGAAATTGGTGGAACGGTGGGGGATATCGAATCCTTGCCATTTTTAGAAGCTATCCGTCAAATGCGTGTCGAGTTAGGTGTAGAAAACACCTTATATTTACATTTGACCTTAGTTCCTTATATTCCTACAGCCGGTGAAATGAAAACAAAACCCACGCAACATTCTGTGAAAGAATTACGTTCGATTGGTATCCAACCCGATTTTTTATTTTGTCGATCCGAAAGACCACTTCCTGCCAATGAGCGTCGAAAAATTGCATTATTTACGAATGTTGAAGAACAAGCCGTCATTTCATTAGTCGATGTTCAAACGATATACGAAATACCTAAAATGCTTCAGGCGCAGGGTGTTGGTAGTCTAGTGGTGAAAAAATTAGGATTACATGCGGGTCCTGTAAATCTGAGTGAATGGGATCGCGTTGTGGACGCGCATAAAAATCCAGAAAGTTCTGTGACGATTGCTATGGTTGGAAAATACACCGAACTGACCGATTCATATAAATCCTTAATTGAAGCATTAATCCATGCTGGAATTCACACTAAAACGAAAGCGAGTGTAATTTATGTCGATGCCGAACAAATTGAAAAGCAGGGCGCAGATTATTGGTTAAAAAATGTGGATGGTATTTTAGTGCCTGGTGGATTTGGAAATCGAGGAGTGGAAGGTAAATTACTCGCTGTTAATTATGCGCGTGAAAACAAAATTCCCTATTTAGGCATTTGTTTAGGTTTACAAATTGCGATTATAGAATACGCTCGACACAAATTAAATTTAACAGATGCTAATAGTACAGAATTTGTGCCTGATACTTCTAATCCTATTGTGGCATTAGTCACTGAGTGGAGTGAAGGAGGCATCAAAGAGCGTAGGATGGAAAGCAGTTCTAAAGGTGGAACCATGCGTTTAGGAGCTCAACCTTGTACACTACAACCCAATTCCTTAATTGCAAAAATATACGGCAAAACTCAAATTGCAGAACGCCATCGTCATCGCTATGAAGTCAATGCAAAATACGTTTCGCAGCTGGAAAAAGTAGGATTAGTTATTTCAGGTAAATCAATCGAAGATGGCTTAGTTGAAACAATAGAATTAGCGGATCATCCTTGGTTTATTGGTGTTCAATTTCACCCTGAATTTACCTCGAATCCGCGTGATGGACATCCGCTTTTTACGAGTTTTGTGAATGCGTGCAAAACGCAGCATCAAAAGGCGAATACATCATCTTCGAATTCGGTGAAAATTAATTAAACCTACTGGGAATGACTATGAAACTCTTGGGATTTGACGTCGGCTTAGATAAGCCATTTTTTCTTATTGCGGGTCCGTGTGTTATTGAAAGTGAACAGCTGATCATGGACACTGCCGGAGCCTTAGTTGAGCTCTGTAAAAAATTGCATGTTCCGTTCATATTTAAATCGTCTTTCGATAAAGCCAATCGCACTTCACATACCAGCTATAGAGGCGTCGGAATGGAGCAGGGGCTTTCAATTTTAGCTAAAGTGAAATCAACGTATCATGTACCAGTCATCACTGATGTTCATGAAGATACACCTTTGGAGGAAGTGTCTGCAGTGGTGGATGTGCTTCAAACGCCCGCATTTTTATGCAGGCAAACGAATTTTATGCAACGCGTTGCACAGCAAGGCCTGCCAGTGAATATTAAAAAAGGGCAGTTTTTAGCGCCGTGGGATATGAAAAATGTCGTTGAAAAAATGCGAGCATCAGGAAATCAACAGTTGATGGTTTGCGAAAGAGGGGCGAGTTTTGGGTATAATAATTTAATCTCCGATATGCGCTCGTTGGTGATCATGCGTGAAACGCAATGTCCGGTTGTTTTTGATGCAACACATTCCGTTCAATTGCCCGGAGGGCAGGGTTCTTCTACGGGTGGACAGCGCGAATTTATTCCTGTTCTTGCACGAGCAGCGGTTGCCGTAGGAATTTCGGGACTGTTTATGGAAACGCATCCTAATCCGGATAAAGCATTGAGTGATGGTCCCAATTCTTGGCCACTCTCGAAAATGGAGGACTTATTGCTCTCATTACTGGAGATTGATCGTGTTGTAAAGAAATCTCCGACTCTGGAGACAATGGATAATTGATTTTTAACTTCTTGATTTTAAACGCTATTTTATTGAAAAATATTTATCTACAACTCTTAATGGGAGCAGAGTTTTATGACCGCCGTGATTCGTAAAGTGCATGGACGAGAAATTCTCGATTCAAGAGGAAATCCCACTGTTGAAGCTGAAGTCGAATTAACCCATGGCATTGTTGGTAGTGCGAGTGTACCTTCAGGTGCTTCTACAGGCTCGCGCGAAGCGCTGGAGCTTC
>CAYUMZ010000289.1:0-2788 GCA_964446105.1 uncultured Gammaproteobacteria bacterium
CGAGAAGGTGGACGTACGGTTGGCGCGGGCGTCGTTGCGAAAATTACTGAGTAATGACAATGACTACAACAGCAGCAGTTAAAAATCAGCGCATTAGAATACGGTTAAAGGCATTTGATCATCGTTTAATCGATGTCTCAACCAAAGAAATTGTTGATACGGCAAAAAGAACAGGTGCTCGAATTAAGGGCCCTATTCCGTTGCCTACAGATTTGGAGAAATTCACGATTCTTATTTCTCCATTCAAGCATAAAGATGCGCGAGATCAGTACGAAATTCGTACACACAAACGCTTGATTGATATTATCGACCCAACCGATAAAACGGTTGATGCATTGATGAAGCTTGATCTAGCGGCTGGTGTTGATGTTGAAATCAGCGTGGATTAATGAGGGGTTAAAACAATGGCAGTTGGTATTGTCGGAAAAAAAGTGGGTATGACTCGCTGCTTTACAGAAGATGGCGGAGCAGTTCCTGTAACTGTAGTCTATGTAGAGCCAAATCGAGTCACGCAAGTAAAAACAGTCGAAACCGACGGCTATAACAGCATTCAAGTGGCAGCAGGTTTACGAAGAGCGAACCTGATCAGCAAACCTAAAGCTGGGCACTTTGCTAAAGCAGGCGTTGAACCTGGTGATATGTTGTGTGAATTTCGTCTTTATGACGGTGAAACCTCTACGCTGAATGTAGGTGATCAGATTAAGGTCGATCATTTTGATGCAGGACAGCTTGTTGATATTCGCGGTACCTCAAAAGGTAAAGGTTATGCGGGTGTAATCAAGCGTTATAATTTTAAACAACAGCCGGTTAGTCATGGTAATTCCTTGACGACACGGGCACCTGGATCGATTGGTCAAAACCAAACACCTGGTAAAGTTTACAAAGGTCGCAAAATGGCGGGGCATATGGGTGATGTGCGTGTGACCGTGCAAGCTCATCGAGTTTATCGCGTTGATCCAGCGACTAATGTGATATTGATTAAAGGTTCTGTACCTGGCGCCCCTGGCAGTTACGTAGTGATTTTGCCTAGTGTAAAAGGCAAGAAGAAGGAGGCTAACTAATGGCCATTAATGTCAATCTTGCAGGCGCATCAGGCAGTAAATCAGTTCAGTTGAATGAAGCTGTTTTTGGTCAAGCGTACAACGAACCCTTGATACATCAAGTACTCACTGCGTATTTCGCAGGATCTCGAGCAGGTACTAAAGCACAAAAAACGCGTGCTGAAGTTAGAGGTGGTGGTAGAAAGCCTTGGAAACAAAAAGGAACGGGGCGTGCACGAGCAGGTTCATCACGAAGTCCTATTTGGCGTAGTGGTGGTACAACATTCGCAGCTAAACCGCGCGACTACACTCAAAAAGTCAATAAAAAAATGTACCGTAGTGCAATTTGTTCGATTTTATCTGAGTTGGTTCGAAGCGAACGTTTAGTTTGTGTTGAATCATTAGCGTTAAACGCGCCTAAGACCAAAGAGTTGCTTAAGAAATTAAATGATCTCAATTGCAATGATGTTTTGATTGTGATTAATGATCATGACACTAACGTGTTGTTAGCGGCCCGAAATCTTCCACATATTGATGTATGCACTGCAGCTGATATTGATCCCGTCGGTTTGGTCGCTTACGATAAAATTATTATGACGGTCGATGCCATCAAAAACATCGAGGAGAAATTACAATGATAGATGAACGTTCATATAAAATTTTGCTTGCTCCTCATATTTCCGAAAAAGCGTCTCTTGTAGGTGAACGGAATCAACAATATGTTTTTAAAGTTTTGAAAGAAGCGAACAAAAATCAAATTAAAAAAGCAGTTGAAGATATGTTTAAAGTGAACGTTGATCATGTTCGAATTGTGAATAAAAAACCGACTACTGTCCGAAATCGAATAGGTATTGGACGACGAAGCGGTTGGAAGAAGGCCTATGTAAAAATTGCTGAAGGCCAATCAATCGATTTTTCTGGCTTGGTATAGGAGTTGAGTGAAGATGGCGATTGTAAAATCTAAACCAACATCACCAGGGCGCCGATTTGTTGTTGCGCCTTCGAAAGAAGGAATACATAAAGGACGTCCTTTGGCTTCGTTGACTGTTGCTAAAGGTTCTTTAAAACCGGGCAAACGGGGTGATGGTCGTAACAATCAAGGCCGCATTACGACACGACATCGTGGTGGTGGTCATAAGCAGTTATATAGAATTATCGATTTTAAACGAGATAAAGACGGTATTGCTGGACTTATTGAACGAGTTGAGTATGATCCTAACCGTAGCGCAAGTATTGCATTAGTGCTGTATGGTGATGGTGAGCGTCGGTATATAGTGGCGCCCAAAGGTTTGGCTCAAGGCGATAAAGTGGTTTCTGGTCCTAACGCTCCTATTGCTGTTGGGAATTGTTTACCCTTAGTCAATATTCCGGTAGGTTCTACAGTTCATTGCGTTGAAATGAAACCTTCTAAAGGGGCTCAGCTAGCTCGAAGCGCTGGAACTTCAGTTCAGTTTGTTGCAAAAGAAGGCGAGTTTGCCTTCATTAGAATGCGTTCAGGTGAATTGCGCCGTGTGCCGATTCAATGTCGTGCAACGATGGGTGAAGTATCCAATTCTGAGCATAACTTGCGTTCTTTAGGTAAAGCAGGTGCGAAGCGATGGCGCGGTATTCGACCCACTGTTCGTGGTGTGGCGATGAACCCGGTTGATCACCCGCATGGTGGTGGTGAAGGTCGTACATCAGGTGGTCGTCACCCAGTTAGCCCTACGGGTAAACCGACTAAAGGTGCTAAGACGCGTAAGAATAAA
>CAYUMZ010000290.1:0-2782 GCA_964446105.1 uncultured Gammaproteobacteria bacterium
TGTTTGAATCTGTCAGTCAAAATGATGGTCCTCTAGATGGTGTAGTCAATTGTGCAGGATCCATTTTATTGAAGCCAGCGCATTTAACCAGCGAAGCCGATTTTCAAGACACACTCAACACTAATTTGACGACTGCATTTGCTACCGTGCATGCGGCTGGTAAAACCATGAAAGAGCACGGGGGGGCTGTGGTATTGCTCGCCTCAGCAGCTGCGTTAGTTGGATTACCTAATCATGAAGCGATTGGGGCAGCTAAAGCGGGTGTAATAGGGTTAGCATTATCTGCGGCAGCAACCTATGCTACTAATAATTTGCGATTCAATGTTGTTGCGCCTGGACTAGTGGAAACCAAGCTCAGCCATTCACTTATTGCGAGCCCTGCGCTGCGTAAAATATCTGAAAGTATGCATCCGTTGAATAGAATAGGATCCGTCGATGATGTGGCTTCAGCGATTTGTTTTTTGCTTGATTCAAGAAATAGCTGGATAACCGGTGAGGTATTGAGAGTTGATGGAGGTCTTAGTCATCTAAGGTCGAAGATAAAATCTTAATAAGGAGATAAGTAATGCAAAGATTGGGTTTATTTTTTGTGACCATCCTAACAGTTTTTGTATTCGATATGATTTGGTTAGGTTATTTGGCCAAACAAATTTACGCAGATAATATTGGTATGCTACTGAGGAAATCGGGTGAATTCATGGCGCCGATTTGGCCAGCAGCGATTGTGGTCTATATTTTTATCGCTATTGGAATCCTGTATTTCGTTCTTCCAAAAGCCAATGGTAATTATTTACACGCTTTATTATGGGGCTTTTTATTTGGCGCAGTGACCTACGGTATATATGATTTTACGAACTATTCTATTCTTGCGAATTGGCCATTGAGAATAACACTTATTGATTTTATTTGGGGCATAACATTGTGTGGCATTACAAGTCTGGTTGTGACATTGATACAAAACCGATGGATTAGTGCTTAATCCAGGGTATAAACATAGAAGTCTTGGCTTGATATTTTAAATATGCTTCACCGCGCGATTGTATTGAGCCATGTTCAGTCATGGGGCCAGTGATGCGAGTAAAAATAATATACAGAACTCCTAAAGATATGAAGCTAAAATATCCATAGAGTGATTGCAACCCAAATAGGGTAAATCCTGACCAGGTCACCCAATCAAAGAAGTAATTAGGATGACGAGAGTAATTCCATAAACCCACATCACAGACTTTTCCTGGAAATGCTTTTTTAAAATGCTCGAGTTGACTATCAGCAATTGTTTCGCCTGTTATGCCAATCAGGATCATAACAATCGCGATGAGATCTATTAGAGATAGAATTTTTGAGGGTGATTGTCCGATGAAGAAAAAAATGAATGAAATAATAAATATCAATAGTGCTTGGAACTGAAAATTGACAAAAAATCCGACGCTCTGGTTTATTTTCCATTGATCACTGAGCTTGGTGTATCGTTTATCAACATGCCCAAGTCTTAAACGCTTCAGCCACAAATATCCGGCTAGTCGAATGGCCCAAATAATCAGGAGGGTGGCTATGATTATTTTCCTTGAGTTCATTGTTGTTGAGAATAAATAGATTAAACCCGAAATCATCAGTCCAATTGACCAAAAACCGTCTACAATAGAAGGATTTTTATAAAGTTTGTACAGTAGCCAAATGATATTCATTTGTAGAAAAAGATAGGTTAGTACTACGATAATGGCATTCGGCATTAGGGCTCCTTGTTTTCAATAAAACAATAAAGGGTGGTGGGTAGCAGAAGCATCCATATCGCCCCTATTAGCAAGGCTGAACCGTATCCATAAGGAAATAAAGCGGCGCCTACTTTTACACCAGCAGCATACGAAGCGCTAAAGCCGAAAAAGGACAGTATTCCGACCAAGAAAAAATGTTTAAATAATCCAGGCATTGTGGAGTACAGGACTATCGCAAAATTAATCCAGATAACAATCATCCAGGGTGGGCTAAGATAAGGAGAAAACGGATTAGAAGAGAAAACGATCAATTTGAAATGGAGTAATGTCGAATCAATCATTATTCCAAGAAGCGTTAGGGTGACAACCAATGAATTTAAACCTTTGTATTCTTGATAAACGTGATATTGCCAATAATATTGTGCACCCACTATTAATAGTGCAGCCAGGCTACTCGTCCATGCGATGCCATGCGCAGCTGGTAAAAGACAAATTAACCAGACAATATAATTTGCGAGTATATGAAAAATAGTGTGAAAGCGTTTCATGTTCTTTTACGCCATAATGCGTGAATATCACTGATATAGCCAGTATCAAAACCCGCAATACAATATGAAAAGTAAAATTGCCACATGCGGATAAATTCATCCGTAAAGCCTAGTGCATAGATAGAATCTCGATTGGCATCTAAATGAGATTGCCAATCCTTTAACGTTTTAACATAGTGTTTTCCAATATCCTTGAAGTGCTGTAATTGGAAATTTGTTTTTGTGGCTATAGAGCTTGAAATGGCATGAACTGAAGGAAGGCAGCCACCAGGAAAAATATATTTTTTGATAAAATCGATATGTTTTTTTGCTTTTGTATAGGCCTGATCGTTGATCGTAATTGCTTGCAAAAAAAATAAACCATTTGGTTTGAGTAGATCATTGCAGATTCGAAAATATACGTCAAAGTATTGATATCCAACAGCCTCAATCATTTCGATAGAAACAATTTTATCATACTGTCCCTTCAGGTGGCGATAATCCACATTTAATACTTCTATTTGGTTTTGTAGTCCTAGGGAT
>CAYUMZ010000291.1:0-2776 GCA_964446105.1 uncultured Gammaproteobacteria bacterium
AAATACGGTTTATAAAAATCGAAACTATAATTTTGAGAAGCATCGTTTTTCTCAAAACCTAACATCACACTATTACCCGTTCCCATGAAATTTTTATGCTTGATGTTCGCACCGTACACAAATCCTACTGCATCCGAATATCCCACTTGTGCATTCGCAGAAGCTGCGGGCGCTTCAGTCACTTTATAACTCACATCGACTAAATTCGAAGAACCAGGCACTGGCTTCGTATCAACATCCACTTTTTCCAAGTAACCCAAATTCGCTAATCGACGTTTGCCTTCTTTCACATTGGCTTGAGAATAAAGACTACTCTCAAATTGGCGTAATTCACGTCGAATCACTTCATCTTTTGTACTGGTATTACCTTCAAATGTGACATTGCGAACATACACACGTTGGCCGGGAACCACTTCAAGATTCACTGAAACTTCATGCGTTTTTTCATTAACATCAGGTTGAATATTCACTTTTGCAAAAGCAAATCCTTTATCCCCAAAATAATCGACAATTCTTTTTTGTGAATCGATCAGATCTTTACGAGAAAAAGGCTTACCAACATTCATTTTAATTAATTGACGTATCTGAGGAATTTCACTCGTTAACTTCGTCGAAACAGAATACGTTTTCAAAATAAAAGGATTACCTTCTTTGACATTCACTGTAATAAATACATCGCGTTTATCGGGCGTGATCGTGACTTGAGTGGAAGTAATTTGAAATTCCAAATATCCCCTATCCATATAATAAGATCGAATTGCTTCCAGATCAGCCGCTAATTTATCAGCCGCATAGCGATCGTTATGTGAAATAAAAGAAAATAGCCCTGTCGTTGATAATTGAAATTCTTTTAATAGCGCCTTAGTAGGAAATACACGATTTCCAACAATATGGATATCTTTTATTTTAGCCACTTGACCTTCAAAAATCGTGATATCAATCTCAACGCGATTATCTTGCGTGCGTTTTACATTAGTATGCACTTTGGCATTATATCGACCTAAATTAAAATATTGTCCTTCCAGAGAGTGTTGAATGTTGGTGAAAATTGATTGATCGTACGTGCGACCTTCTGCAATACCATTTTCTTTAAGGACTTTCATTAAATCATCGGTTTTGATCTCGTGATTCCCACTGATTTTTAAGCGGCTAATCACAGAGCGCTCAACCACCCGAATGATTAATGTTGACTCACTACGCGATAATTTAATATCTTCAAAAAACCCCGTTTTATAGAGATCCTCTAACAATTTGCGAGTATCCCGAGGTTCCACCTCAGATCCCTCTTTGATCGTAAGATAATTACGGACCGTCTCTGGCCTAACCCTCTGTAAACCTTCAAATCGAATATGGTTAACTGTAAATGCCGAAACGGATGCGGTCAACGAACAGAGCCCTGCCGCTAAGAGTGTTTTCATCAGATGCTTGGTGGTTAGCTTCATTTTCCTTTACCTTTTCATTATTCCACTATCGAACGCGAAATCTTATCAACCCCGCTGCAGCAGTATACACGATGCGTCGTAAGGGTCAAAGCATAACCTAAATCTACCTTCTAAAGGGTATTTGAGGCTGATCAAGCGAGATAAAGAAGAGGGTACAAAGTCACACAACCACTAAAAAATATCAAAATCAAGCGATATTGTTAGTTTTATTAATAATATATAATAATTCTATTGACGTTTTAAGTAGAAGGTACATCAACATGCCAGCATTTGAACTCAACAATAGACACCGTGATTATGAGTAAGCTTATCAAGCATTACTAAAGAAATTTTCTGTAATCACATTTTAATACGGCTGCCAACTTCTTCGCTAGCTCCTTACCTATAGAACGCTTATTATTTTCAATCTCAGATAAATGATGCTGTTTTACATTTATTTTTTTCGCCAATACAACTTGTGTCAAATTTGCTCGTGTTCGATAAACACGCAAATAATATCCTGGAGTTTGAAATGCAGTACCATATCTTTTTTTCATTTGAGCACGAATTTCAGATAATTCGACTGCCTCTTGCTCAAAGTAATCATCAAGCGCATGACGAATAAACTTTTTCAAATTCGACACATGATGAACTGCTAACGGCCTTATTTGAATATCCGCTAATGGATGATGTATATTTACAGCCTTCACTGATACACCTCCTTCCTATGCCCAATATAAAATATTTCAATAATCAATTCTTCCTGCTCCACCTTATACCGCATCCGGTATCGATAATTTAATCTAACTCTATATTCATAATCATCTGTCTTCTTTACATCCCAATGCTTTGGGATCGCGCCCTCAATTTCTAAATCTTCCATCAATTCAAATGCTATGTTCTGAATCGCCTCTGGCAACTTTTGAAGCTGCTTAGCTGCCTTACGCTGTAAGGTGATTTTTCATTTTCTCATTGTAAAATATACCTTATTTTGGGATATAAGTAAAGTTTGTATGAGATGGATTCTCACTTCGGACAGACATTAAATCAATTACGTAGTCCTTACTGGATCATAACCTTCTGTGAGGCCTACGACACTGCATCTTTAGTAACACTAGGATTGAACTGAATAGTAGTATTTACATTTATTAAGTCTGTTATCGCATTTCCAGATAAGGATCCTAGAGATCCCAAATGTTTGATCAACGATCAAGGACCTAGCGGGGCCACAACTCTTCAACTATAGGCCCACAAGCGCCTAATTTCATGTCATATAGTACAGTAATCAAACTTTGAAGTTCATTTGAAATATCTTGCATCAAAGCTCTCTTAAACTAGGTAGAAGTAAGTTCATA
>CAYUMZ010000292.1:0-2774 GCA_964446105.1 uncultured Gammaproteobacteria bacterium
TGTATCTTCTATATATTTAACGCGATTAGGAATTCCAAAAAATGACATTAACGCCAAGCGCAGAGGGAGGTCGTCACTTTCGTAAGTATAATGAGAGCCGTCTTCTTTGCGTTGACCTTCTGCAGTGATAATTTCTGTGGTGTCTTCCTTGTAGCCATCAAATCCATAAGTCTCTATAAAAGCTCCGTCCAAATGTCGTTTAAAAATTGTGCGGAGACTTTCTCGAGGGGCTTCTTGTTCGGGCTGTTTTAACTGGGTGGACTCTTGATTAAACTTTTTTGGGTTATAGAGAAAGATGTGTTGGAACAATTGTGGAATGGACAATTTACCGACGATTAAAGGTTTCACTAATGCCATATCAAGGTTCCTTCTCTAATAATTTGAGTAAGCTCGTTAGATGTTCATCCTTTGAGCATCTGGGAGGGGGCACAACCCCTTCAATATGTCTAATTTTATTTTTGGAATGAGAAATTGTAAAGAAAAAGTTGAGTTAGGCTGTTTCAGCTTCAGCGGGTTTTTTCACAGTGTGTTTTTCATAGAGATTTTTCAAGCGGATACGATGATTTTTTAATTTAGTTTCGAGCGCTGATATTTTTTGATTCATCTCATTGGGGTCAAAATGTTGACGCAGGTAGTTGAGGTCCACATCGATCTGTCTCAGTGCTAAATCGTCCGTTGTAGTTTCTCTGTCGGTTTCTAACTTCTTAATATAGTCTAAACCATTCTGGTAATTCTCTTTAACTTTAGTAATAGAATTTTCTAGATGATTAATCGCCCGAGAATAATCTTCAATACGAGCCATTTGATGCTGCTTCTTTGAGTAATTTCCAAATACGGTTAAGGTAGACATGGTTAATTCCTCACATAAAAAATCTATAACTCTGCCAATAATTCGCCGGTTTTAGGATCGTAGTTAGGGTCGTCAAGGTTTTGAGCTCTAGTATCAATAGCCTCAGAAACCTTCGGACTATCTGTATTAACTCGGATGCTAGAACTATCAGCGGCATCTACAGCCTGATATGCAACCTCATCGCCCTTTATAGCAGATTTGACGGTATTTTGCACACCTTGAGTTGGAGGGGGAGTAGCTTCCCTTGAATTATCGGCGCCTGTAGACGTACTTAAAGGCACATAATGTTTATCTTCTGAATTTTCAATACTATCAGAGAGGTAGGCAATCAGGTAAGTAACCGGACCACCCTTATGCCATGAAGCCCAGATATCGCTTGCTTTATCTGCTATCCCACTTGAGATTGAGGCGATAAGTGTGACTATAGCCCCTAACGTCAAACCCGCTGATAGCAGTGTAGCTGAAATGTGGAACCCCAAAATCGCAGAAGTTCCTGCGATTAAGTTTCCAAATAGTACACTGAGCCCAGCGCCGACAGCAGTAAATGCACCTGTAAGGCTCGATACGAGAGCAGCAATCAAGGGCAACTGTAGAATAGAATGAGCGAACTGGGCGATACTTGGCAAATACGTGACTACAGAACCAAACACCAAGGGTAGGGCGATTGCCCACAAGCTTGCTGATAGAATCAAACTGAAGAGAGCAAAGACTAGGCCTACATAAAACATGATCTGCTTGCTAGTGCTTTCGCTGAAATAAGGCAGTTTTAAATCTTGCGCATACGCTAGAGCAGCGCTTGCACTTTTTTCAGGAGAAGATGCTGCTCTGCCAATAATATAGAGTAGTCGAGTGGAGAGATACAAGCCGGCCATTAAGATGGTAATAAGTGTTAAGAATAGGCCCGCTAACGGGTAGAGCTTTGGTAAAATCCTTCCATTGTCCTTAAACGTTGGCTTATAAGTTGAATATTCGTTTGTTTTAAACGCTAACCATTTTAGAGCAAATAGAGTATAGACTGAAAAAATAAGCGGGAAAAATTCAGTGAATAATTTAATGACATTCCAGGGGAATTTTAGAAATACAGACAATATTTTAAACGGTAAAATGACAGGAACTTTGATTAATAACCCTATGATTTGAATGGCTTTTTTCTCGGTAGAAATGTCTGACCATTGCCATCCGCCGATGGAATTTTTTAAGAATAATTGAGTATAAGAAATTTTGGGCGTATAGGTTGTAATACTCTTTTTCGGCTCGGGTTGTAATAACTTGGCACCTTCTCCAGCGTCGTCATCAGTATCTGGATTAGAAAAGGCAGGAGAAATGCTAACTTGAGCCTCGTCGATTAAGTCTGTCCGAGTGGGTAACCCAATAAAACTTGCAGCGGCGAGGAGTGGATCTAGAGTAAGACCTGTATAATGAATGCTGTTAGGAGAAACAGTATTAACAAAAGTATTTGTCGTGTGCTTGTAACCATCAAATCCATACGTAATAAGAAAGGCGCTCGTATACAAATTGTCAAAAAGGTGATCAGTATTATTATCACTAGGCCAAAGAGTAGGGACTAAGAAATAATGAGAAACCCAATCTGGCAAATTTTTAGAATAGGGTGTTGCGGGATAGATAAGTAAGGGCATTTTATAATTGGCTCCACTATGGAAACTTTATTAATTTTAACCGAATAATTTGATAAAGTCGAGGATGAGTAGCAGTTTCTGGCTAAAGAAAATTATTTTTATTCAAAGTGTTAATCGATAAAAAATGGCGCGTATGAGAGTCTCATAACGCGCCATTTAAAATTTCCTCTTAGCCAAGGCTAAGGTTGTTTACTCTAGGTCAGTGCCAGTTGTTGGTGCAGCGCCTGGGCCCCGACTTAATGAATCCTCATCCATTAATTTGAGATCATCTGCATCTCCAGTTTCAG
>CAYUMZ010000293.1:0-2770 GCA_964446105.1 uncultured Gammaproteobacteria bacterium
TATGCAACAATATTTGAATTTTCTACAAGAAATTTTAATGCGCGGAATTAAAAAGGAAGATCGTACTGGGACAGGCACTCTAAGTATATTTGGTTATGATATGCGTTTTGATCTTTCGCAAGGGTTTCCTTTGCTCACGACAAAAAAAGTTCATTTGAAAAGTGTGATCTATGAATTGTTATGGATTCTTCGGGGTGATACCAATATTCAATACCTCAATGAAAATGGTGTGACTATTTGGAATGAATGGGCTGATCAATACGGCGATCTTGGGCCAGTATATGGTAAACAATGGCGCCATTGGGAAACTAAAGAAGGTAAAGTGATTGATCAGATGCAGCAGCTCGTAGACACAATTAAAACGGCTCCTGACTCACGCAGATTAATTGTCAGTGCGTGGAATGCAGGTGAAGTGAATCAAATGGCTTTGCCACCTTGTCATTTACTCTTTCAATTCTATGTGGCAAAAGGACGATTATCCTGCAAATTGACGCAACGTTCCGCTGATGCATTTTTAGGTGTCCCATTTAATATTGCTTCTTATTCATTGTTGACGCATATGGTGGCTCAACAATGTAATTTAGGCGTGGGTGAATTTATTTGGAGTGGTGGTGATTGTCATATTTACTCTAATCATATGGAGCAAGTCACTCAACAATTATCACGAAAGCCGATGGCGCCACCGAAATTAAAAATACTTCGAAAACCTGAGTCATTATTCGATTATCAATTTGAAGATTTTGAAATTGTTGATTATCGGCATCATCCAGCGATTAAAGCGCCTGTAGCTGTATAAAAAAGGAAGGAGAATAGGGGATCAAATCGTCAATTGGAGATTTGACCCCCTATTTCTTTGAAATTGTTTGTATACCACGTTCCTATGGAAGTTTTTCGTTTTCAGTTAGATATAAAGTAAAGATATGCAGTGTAGGGATTATTACCATTCGATTATTTTTATGATCTCGATAGGCATAGCGCTCATCTAAAACTAAATGAGCGCTATAAGTTGATTGCCAGCTACGCTTAGTCCTCTGGATGTCCGTCAGGAAAGAGGCAGCCATTAAAATCCCGGTCTGGATTGACACACTTGTAGTTGTTAAAATTCGGATCCGGCAGCATCGGATTGATGCGTTTAGCAACCAAAGGATAGGGGCACCACGGTCTTTGCACGCTGAAATCTGCCGAAATCGCTTTTAATTGTTTTGGTGCTTGGCCTGTTTCTATCCAAGTTTCCATCTGATGTAACACATCATGCGCATCTACGTGGTGTATATTGACGCCCTCCAGCCCTGCGATAGGATCTCGAAGTCTGTCAATGCCACAGTGGTTTACACCAGGCGCAAGATAGAATTGCACCGCATTACCGGTGGTATTTCTAAACCGCAAAAAGTAGTCTAGCGTCACATTGGCGTTGACTAAATTATCTCGAGTACCGTGCCATATAATCGCCTTACCACCTGCCTTTCTGAATTGACTTAAATCGGTGGTGCTTTTCAGTACTCTGCCATTTTTAAGATTTTGCTCATAAGTTGCGATTGCGGCTGGAACATTGAGGAAATAGAGATCGGTCACATTCTGATTAAACTCGTCGTTTGCGTAAGGAAGAAGTACGCTAATATCACGACTGTTAAAATCATAAAATGGAAAATCTGCCAAGTTTCCTAAGCTGACAAAGTCTTGTTTATTGCCACCATCAAGACGCGTATCACGCAGGATTGAGCGAATATAACTTATTTGTTTATTGCTTAAGTCTAAATTGACCTGCATTTTTTTTAATGAAATTTTACACATTATGGGTTGCCCAATAATATTATCTACAATTCCATCCTTCGCATCACAACTGTTAAGAATATAATTCTCAACGCGTTGCTCAGTAGCAACATCGAGTGTCGGACGAATCCCGGCATTATCTAACGAAAATTGCTTTTGTCTGATGATCGCACTGCGTAAAATCACTTGTTCAGTGGTTTCGCCAGCTAATGGAGCTCCTGCTATCACGCCTTGATAGTCATTCGGGTAAAGTTCCATCGCCTGAACACCCTGCATACCACCACGTGAGCATCCATCCCATATGCTGTATTTTAGCGGTTGACTATAGAAGTTTTTGATAATTGTCTGTGAATAAGTGGTAGCTAAGTGATTACCAAAGACGTCCAACATTAGATTATTTACAGCCGCTGTTGAGCCACCAACTGAGTAAGAATGTTGTGCATAATCTACCAAGCTACCGTCTGCAGTCTCACGTAAACCAGGATTGCCGCCACTGCCTCCAGCACCAATCATCTTACCGTTCCAGTTCGACAGCGGCAAAAACACTCTGGCAATCACAGTGGGTGGGTTAGCTGCAGCATTTTCAACTTGATAGAGCACACTCACTTTACAAAAATCTGGACTATTTGCATCGACAATAGCCTGCACATCAACAATCGAAGGCTGATCCAACAAGGTAGCTAATTCAGGGTAGGCTTTACCATATTGGCTTTTAATTGGCCTTAGATCCAAGCTGTTGCGCAGTTGAGCATTACTGGCAAGTGTGCTGTTTAAAGCAACTTTAATCGTTGCACCATCACAACGGGGGTCATAAAGCTCATGGGCATCGATATCAATCAAATTTGGGTAATACCGAATTTCCATTCTATTTTGTGAAAGATCAGGATACTGTAGAGAACTAATTTGTTGCGTACCAGGCCCAAAATTGAAATTTGACCAGAAGTTGCCCCCATCGGGTCGAGTAAAGTCCGCTGATTTTATAGCTCCTAAGTTATCAACC
>CAYUMZ010000294.1:0-2752 GCA_964446105.1 uncultured Gammaproteobacteria bacterium
TAGCAAAGCGCGGATTAGAAGAACGTAAAGGTTTTCCAGAAAGTTATGATGTTCAAAAATTGATAGAATTATTAACCGATATTAAAGGTGGAAAAACCGATTTACGTATACCGATCTATTCCCATGAATATTATGATATCATGCAAGACCAATTTGAGACCTTGCATTCGCCGGATATTGTCATTGTTGAAGGGCTAAATGTCTTGCAAGTGGGGAGTACTAAACCAGGTGGATCTTCACGAGTCTATGTGTCGGACTATTTTGATTTTAGTATATATGTGGATGCAGATCCCGAGGTCATCGAAGAATGGTTTCTCGAGCGCTTTATGAGCTTTAGATCGCAATCAGCTGAAAATAAAGAACTTTTTATGCATCAATTTTCGGCAATGTCCGATGAAGAAGCGCAAACGTTTGCTCGAAAAATATGGGCGTCCATTAATGCTAAAAATCTTACAGAGAATGTCTTGCCCTATAAAAATCGAGCGAATTTGATTCTGCATAAAGGGCAGGATCATGTGGTTGAGAAGATTTTCTTACGTAAACTTTAGAAGGGGTCAAGTCTCAACTTGCTACATTCTCTATTTACTGAGATTGTAGCAAGTTGAGACTTGACCCCTTGGAGTGGACCCCTTGGAGTGAAAATGAACACTAACAGAAAAATATTATCCTTAATTATCAGTCTCTTACTATTGCCTTGTTCACTCTTTGGATGGAGTGGTGTTGGCCATAAAATTGTGGCTCACATTGCGTACGATCATTTGACACCTGAAGCCAAAAAAGCGGTTGATCAACTCACGCTTGAACCAGATAAACACTTTTCTGGGCGAAGTCGATTTGTGTATTGGTCTACATGGGCTGATTGGTCTAGAGATCGTGGTGATAATCGATTTCGATTGTGGCATTATATCGATTTGCCGTTATCGGATCATTGGGCTCATACTCGTCAACCGAATCCCATCAATGCAGTTTATGGTATAAATCATTGCCAAGTGGTATTACAAAATGCGACAACCAGCCTTGAAGATCAACAAACGTGCTTAAAACTGTTGATTCATATTGTGGGTGATATTCATGAACCTTTGCATGCGTCCACTCGATTTAGTGTGAATCATCCCAAGGGTGATCATGGCGGTAACAGTTTTCAAATTCGAAGTCAGGTGGCCGATAATTTACATGCATATTGGGATCGTGGACTTGGGAAGTTTACACCTTTACAACGACGTCAAGCGACAACGGGTGTTCGTATTTGGCAATACGCTGAAGAGATTGAGGAGCGATATCCCATTGAACGGTATACACCTCATCATTATCAGCCTCTTATTGTTTCTGCAGGAAGCAATAGTACTTCAGACAAATTATCCTTACCTCCTATTGAATGGGCCAACGAAGGACGCGCTCTCGCTGAGTCTTATGTTTATCAAATTCCCGAAGGATCGACTCCGAGCAAAGAATACCATGATCAAGGGATTCCGATTATGGAAGAACGTCTTGCCATAGCGGGATACCGGCTGGCTGCGATGCTGAACACAATCTATAATAAAGGAAAGGGTTAGAGCCCTAACCCCCATTTTTGCGACCTATGATTCAAAGGATTTAATATGAATATTTTAGTTGCAGGTGCCGGTCAAATTGGTTCTTTATTAGCTCAGCTGTTAGCGGCGGGTGGATACAATGTGCATTTGGTAGATAGCAACGCAGATAATTTTACAAAAATTGCACACTTACCCAATTTGACGACCGTCGCGATGAATGTGCAGTCAGGTCAGGATCTTGAACTTTACATCAAAAACCATTCGGTCGAAGCTCTTGTTGCGTGCCTACCGTATTATTGTAATTTTTTTATAGCAGAAATGGCTGCGCGTTGTCATTGTCATTATTTTGATCTCACAGAAGATGTGCACACAGTTTCAGCAGTTCAAGAATTGGCTCTAGGTAAAACCCAGGCCTACGTTTCACGATGCGGAGTTGCCCCAGGGTATATCAATATTTTAGCGCATCACTTAATGAGAAATTTTGAAAAATTAGACAGTGTCAAACTGCGTGCGGGCTGTTTGCCGCAGCATGCAACGAATAGTCTTCATTATGCCTTGGCTTGGTCTATTGATGGTTTGATTAACGAGTACGGAAACTTGTGTCCCGCCCTCGTAGAGGGTAAGAAAGTCTTTGTACAACCTTTAGAAGACCTTGAAATGGTTGAGCTCGATGGGGTGATGTATGAAGCTTTCAATACATCCGGTGGGATTGGCGGTTTGCCCGATCGATATGAAGGCAAAGTCAATTCATTGAACTATAAGAGTATGCGCTACCCGGGACATGCTGAGCGAATCAAATTTTTAATGCAAGACCTCAAATTGAACGACGACAGAGAAGTCTTGAAAAAGATCCTGCTGAGGGCCTTGCCTAAGACCGACAGCGATGTGATGCTCATCTACGTTTCGGTTTCAGGGATGCGGGAAGGGGATTTCTTTGAGGAGAATACCCTGAAGAAAATTTACCCCAAAACCCTTTTCAATAAGCGCCATTCGGCTATTCAAGTGGCAACCGCAAGTAGTGCTGCGACTGTGATAGACCTCGTGTTAAGCAATAAGAAACATTACCAAGGCTTTGTTTATCAAGAAGATATCAGCTTAGAGCAATTCATAGCCTCATCGTTTGCCCTTCCCTACAAGGATCTCCTCTGAGCCAGTAGAGGCAAACGTCCATATTTTGCCCATCTCGCGTGAAAAATGGGATTCAAAAATGCTCATTTACT
>CAYUMZ010000295.1:0-2747 GCA_964446105.1 uncultured Gammaproteobacteria bacterium
CATTACCGACTCCTAGCACACTGTACACAATAATTCACCACCTACCCCTTTCACACGCGCTTGCTTTTCGGTCATCACGCCTTGTGGAGTTGATAAAATGGCAATACCTAAACCGCTCATAACTTGCGGCAACTTATCTTTACCTCGATAAACACGTAATCCAGGTCGACTTTGACGATCAATGCTGGCAATAACACCTTGACCACGATGATATTTCAATGTAACCACCAAGGATTTTTTGGTGCCCTCAAGAACCTCAACTTTGTTAACAAACCCAGATTCTTGTAGCACATTAGCTATCGCTTCTTTCAGTTTTGAGTGTGGCATGGTGACAGTGGGTCGCATACGGGCTTGACCGTTTCGAATTCTTGTCAACATATCAGCTATTGGATCTTGCATTGTCATCAGTTTCTATCCTATCAATAAATCGCTTTACCAGCTCGACTTAACAACACCAGGCACATTACCAGTCATTGCTAAATTACGTAAACAAATTCTACACATTTTAAACTTACGCAACACACCACGCGGACGTCCACAACAATTACATCGACGACGATGCCGACACGGGCTTTCATCACGAGGACGTTGAGTCAGTTTATTAATTGCACCAATTTTCTCATCATAATCCACATCCGGATCTTTAATGATTTTTTTCAGGGCATCTCGAACAACTTTTGCTTTTGCACTTAGTTGCGCTCTGTATTTATCTCGGTTCACCATGCATAATTTTGCCATGTACCCTACTCCTTATCCTTAAATGGGAAATTAAATGCATCCAACAACGCTCGACCATGTTCATTGGTTTTCGCCGTCGTTGTAATTGCAATATTTAACCCACGGATTGCATCTATTTTATCGTACTCAATTTCAGGAAACACGATTTGTTCACGTACACCCATATTGAAATTGCCACGCCCATCAAACTTCGAAGAAATACCTCGGAAATCGCGAATTCGAGGAATTGTGATACAAACTAATCGCTCCAGAAAATCGTACATGCGGCTACCACGTAGTGTCACTCGCGCACCGATCGGCATACCTTCTCGAATTTTAAATCCTGCAATGGATTTACGAGCAAGCGTTTTAACTGCTTTCTGGCCAGAAATTTGCGTCAAGTCACGGATCGCATTATCAACGATCTTTTTATCCGCAACTGCTTCGCCCACACCCATGTTCAAGGATATACTGACAAGCCTTGGAACTTCCATCACAGATTTGCACCCAAGCTTCTTTTGTAGCTCTGGAACAATCTTTTCACGATAACGTTGTTGAAATCGACTACTCATTGTTTAACACCTATTCATCCAGCACTTCGCCATCGGACTTAAAGACTCGTACTTTACGTCCATCATCTAGCGTTTTAAACCCAACTCGACCCGCTTTGTTCGTGACAGGATGAACGAGCGCTAAATTTGATCTGTGGATCTTAGCTTCTTTTTCAATAATGCCACCTTGCTTACCAGCCTGCGGATTTCCCCGCTCATGCTTCTTCACAATGTTGATGCCTTCTACCAAAGCATACTCATTGTCAACCATCCGTAAAACAGTACCCATGCGGCCTCTATCGCGCCCCACTAGCACTTTCACTCGATCACCTGTTTTAATCTTCTGTCCCATCGCAATCACCTATTACTTACAGCACTTCAGGTGCTAATGATACAATCTTCATAAACTGCTCAGTACGCAATTCACGTGTTACCGGCCCAAAAATCCGCGTTCCGATTGGCTGTTTTGCAGCATTAAGCAACACCGCTGCATTAGTATCAAAACGAATAACGGAACCATCATCACGACGCACACCATGTTTCGTACGAACAACCAGCGCAAACATGACATCACCTTTTTTCACTTTACCACGCGGAATGGCTTCTTTGATGGTCACTTTAATGACATCACCAATATTGGCGTAACGACGATGTGATCCCCCAAGCACCTTAATACACATCACTTTACGCGCACCACTGTTATCCGCAACAGTTAGCATTGTTTGTGTTTGAATCATTCTAAAACTACTCCAAAATTAAGCGGCACGCTCAATAATCTTATCCAAAACCCAACTTTTTGTTTTAGAGAGAGGGCGAGTCTCTCTAATCTGAACAGTGTCGCCAACTTTACAAGCGTTTTGTTCATCATGTGCAACCATTTTTTTTGCACGTTTAATATATTTACCATAAAGAGGATGTTTAACGTGATTAACAACAGTCACAACAATAGACTTATCCATCTTATCACTCGTGACCACTCCAATCAGCGATCGTGCTGTCTTAGTTACTTCAACCATTTTCACGCTCTCTCTCAGCTAAAATTGTTTTCACACGAGCAATCGCTCGTCGGACTTGCTTGAACTGATGCGATTTCAGCCCCTCACTCAGTCCTTTTTGCATTCGTAAATTAAACTGCTCACGTAACAGTGATTTAATCTCATCGAGCAGTTCTTGAGTGGATTTAGACCGTATATCGTTCGCGTTCATTACATCACCGTTCGTTTTACAAAAACCATTGGGAGACCAAGCTTAGCAGCTGCTTTCACAAAAGCATCTCGCGCCACTTCTTCGGTAACACCATCTAATTCAAACACCATGCGTCCTGGCTGCATCAGAGCAACGAAGTATTCAACATTACCCTTACCTTTACCTTGACGAACTTCAAGCGGCTTCTGCGTGATGGGTTTATCAGGAAATACTCTGACATACATTTTACCAGCACGTTTAGTAATACGAGCAATAACTCGACGCGCCGCTTCA
>CAYUMZ010000296.1:0-2741 GCA_964446105.1 uncultured Gammaproteobacteria bacterium
TCTTCAATAGGTAAGCCTTCACCCCACAATATTACTTCATCACCAATTTGCGCTCTTGGCACAGATCTTAAATCAACTAGTAACATATCCATACACACTCGACCAACAAGTGCACAACGTTGTCCATGAATTAAAATTGGTGTGCCCATCGCCGCATGTCTTGGATATCCATCACCGTAACCAATTTCAACTACACCAACGGGCATATTTTCAGGGCAAACAAATAAACCGCCATAACTCACCGATGACCCTTTTGCTAATTGGCGGACCGCCAATAATCGAGATTTTAACGTCATCACAGGTCGTAAATTTAAATCTAAACCCGTGCAATCGGGAAAAGGAGAAACACCATAAATGGCAATTCCTGGTCGAATCCAATCGTGTAAAGATGCTTGCCATCCAAAAATTCCTGCTGAATGCGCCAAGCTTCCCGGCAAATGGTGTGTCTGCAATAATTGTTGAAAAGCTGTCATTTGTTGGGGAGTAGCTGGTGAAGCCAAAGAATCCGCTGAAGAAAAGTGAGCCATTAATCCGAGGATTTTGATATGCGACGATATATTTCGCAGGCGCTCTAACACTGATGATACTTCATTCACTTGAAATCCTAATCGCCCCATTCCTATATCGACTTTTACCCAGACTGAAAGTGATTCATTCAAATTCGCTTCAGATAAAATTTGTAATTGTAATTCATTATGAATAACGGGCGTCGCATTTAATTGGTAGATAGACATTAATTCTTCTTGTGAATGAAATCCTGTCATCAACACAATGGTTTGACGAATATCGGCATTACGCAGACGCTCGGCTTCATCAATGCACGCCACTCCAAATCCATCCGCTTCGGTCAGCACTTTAGCGACTCTTTCTAATCCGTGACCATACGCATTACTTTTCACCATAGCCAAAATGGCACTTCGAGGTGCACGTAATTGAATTTGTTTAAAATTATGCTCTAATGCACTTCTATCAATTGTCGCATTTCGAACTCTCACAACATCATCTCCCCACCATAAAGCGATTGTGCAAAATTTTCAAAACGAGTATATTGCCCCAAAAATGTCATTCGCACTCGACCTATAGGACCATTTCGTTGTTTACCAATAATAATTTCCGCTATTCCCTTATCCGTTGAATCAGGATGATACACTTCATCACGATAAATAAAGACAATTAAATCGGCATCTTGCTCAATCGCACCACTCTCACGAAGATCCGACATAATCGGTCTTTTATCAGTTCGCGTTTCCAAACTTCGATTTAATTGTGATAAGGCAATAACAGGCACTTTTAATTCTTTCGCAAGTGCTTTTAATGAACGCGAAATTTCCGAAATTTCCAAGGTACGATTTTCTTTAAATCCGGGCACCTGCATTAATTGCAAATAATCAATAACAATTAATCCTAAATCACCATGTTCACGAGCAACGCGTCGAGCTCGTGCTCTCACTTCAGCAGGACTCAGGGCAGCTGTATCATCAATCAGCATTTTTGCTTCAGATAACATACTCACTGCAGAAGATAACCTTGGCCAATCATCATCTGATAATTTTCCTGTGCGCACAGTATTTTGATCAATACGTCCCAACGATGACATCATTCGCATCGCTAATTGTTCGCCAGGCATTTCCATACTAAATACTAAGACGGGCGCATGGCCTCGAATCGCAACATTTTCTGCTAAATTCATCGCAAAGGCTGTTTTACCCATTGACGGGCGTCCAGCAACAATGACCAAATCGCCTTTGTGCAATCCAGATGTCATATGATCAAAGTCAGAAAATCCTGTGGATGTTCCCGCTAATTCAGCATCAGAATGATATAATGCATCGATACGTTCGGAAGCTAATGCTAAAAAATCCGATAATTTTGTAGGCCCCGAGCTTTGTCGTCCGTGTTCGGCAATATGAAATATTTTTTGCTCTGCTAAATCAATTAATTCCGCAGAATTTCGGCCTTCAGGATTAAATGCCATATCGGCAATTTCTGTTGCAGTATGCGTTAATTGTCTTAAGACTGATCGTTCACGCACAATATCAGCATAAGCACGAATATTGGCAGAGGAAGGGGTGTTTTTTGCAAGCTCAAACAAATAAATATCACTACCCGCTTCTGCTAATTGTTGATGTGATTTTAAATGTTCACTGACAGTCAGTACGTCAAAAGGATCATTACGATGCGCAAGCGCTTCGATCGTTCTAAAAATAAGACGATGATCGGAGCGATAAAAATCATTTTCAGATATATGTCCGGCAATTTGATCCCAGGTTTGATTATCAAGCATTAATCCACCCAACACTGATTGTTCAGCTTCTACAGAGTGGGGCGGAATTTTAATTCCCGTTACTTGATAATCTTCAAACTTTTTTTTCCCACGGACAGTGTTGGATTGCATGAAAAAATCCTTTTCGAGGGGGACTCTATAACGTCTTACAGTTCCCACCCGTGTGAGAACTGCGCGTTAATTGTTTACTTCGTTGGTTCTTCTGCAACTACAGTTAATTTAAGTTTTAGCTCAATTTCACCATGAAGATGAAGAGAAAATTCATGCTCGCCTAAATCACGAATCGGACCCGCTAACAAATCGATCTCGCTTTTGTCAACATGATGTCCCGCAGTTTCAAAGGCTTTAGAAATTTCTCGTGGGCCCACTGAACCAAATAATTTTCCGTCTTCGCCCGCATGAGCTGCCACCATCAATATGACATCTTTCAAAGTATCAGCACGTTTTTGCGCAGCGG
>CAYUMZ010000297.1:0-2738 GCA_964446105.1 uncultured Gammaproteobacteria bacterium
GGTATGTGAAGCTCCCGTGGAAGCCCTGCGCCCACAGCAACCGCCAAATGATCACACCCTAAATCCCAGACATCATCGACTGTGAAGGTTCCGCCAAAACGAACACCCCCGTAAACTGAAAAATGCGGGCGTCGTAATAAACATAAATAAATTAATTTAAGATAATTTTTATCCCATCGTACAGTAATACCATATTCAGCAACGCCACCAAATCCTGCCATAATTCTTTCTGACAAATCTTCTTTAAGGCTGTCAAAATCATAAATCGGTTGAGTCAGTGTTTCTTTATGAACAGGTTCGATTTTTAATCCATCAACCCCAATGACCGCACATCCTTCCATGGTTAAATGATGAGCCAGTGTAAATCCCGCAGGCCCCATTCCCATCACCATGATTTTTAAACCATTATACGATTTCATCACCCACTGCGTTTTTCGCAACGGATTCCAGCGGGTCAACAAATCATAAATTTCAACACCCCACGGGAGCGATAAAACATCTTTCAATACACGGGATTCAATTTGCGGAATATCCACAGGATCTTGTTTTTGATAAATGCACGCCTTCATACAATCATTACAAATGCGATGCCCGGTCGCGGGACACATGGGATTATCCACCATCACCATCGCCAACGCGCCCAACACATTGCCATCTCGATACAAAGTGTGCATTTCAGAAATTTTTTCTTCCAGCGGACAGCCCGTCATGAATTCATCCAGGGGATTTTTCTTTAGCCCTAATTCGGGTTCACGTTTTTTTACAGGAAACCCCTGAGAGCAAAAATCGCCATCATTTTCATGACAATACACGCAATAGTGTACTTCGCCGAGTACTTCACGTCTCGACATACCGGGATCCGTCAGTGAAAATCCATCACGGTGACGAAAATGAGAGTCTGATCCCTGAACCCGATGATAAGGATCCTCAGGCGTTTGATGCAGATCGACTAAATTTTGATAATCCAACTTGGCAGGCAGTTTAAAACTCACCCAGCCGTCGACTGCCTTCAGCCCTTCCTCAGTTGACAAGGCCAACACGCACCAATCAACGATCTTTTCCAAATCGGGCGATTCTTTCTTCAGCAAAGACACGGCAAATTCAGCCACAGCCCATTCTTTATCCTTTGGATGATCTAGGCGAGACATAACCCATTGATCTAATTCAGAAAATGATTGATTAATTGAATGGTTTGAGACCTTTCTTTTCGCCATGCGAAGCACGATATTTTCTTTGAATTGAAAAATAACCCCATCACGCAAAATGGCGTCTTTAATATGATCTACAGAATCATCGATGTTAAAAAAAGTTGAAAGGAATTGATTAAGGTGGCTGGCAGTATCGATCAAACATTGACTGATTTCTTCGCGTGAAAAAGTGCGAGATTGGCGCCTATAATCCTCTAATTGTTGACAAAGTGCAGCATTTTGCGCTTTCAATGCGGCTAAAAATTCTTCATCCAGACGAGCCAAATGATTTGCATCAAACAACTGAGCAAATTCATAACCGGCAAGCTGTAACGTCTTTTGTGTCATCACTTTATCTTTGGCATAAAAATCGGTATTCTACGCTACACCTGGTTATTGCACAAACAATCGTAGTGCTATTTCATGTTGCAGCAGATTGTTTGAGCGAAAGCCCGCTAGAATAAGGTTCACTCTCACTGAGGATTATACTTATGATTCGTCGCAAAATTGTCGGCTATGTCAGCGAAATCGATAAAATGCTCACAACATTTGACCAAACTCACCCAAAATCTGAGTCCCAACTCGCTGAGATCAAAAAGTATGAAAAAATCTATAAACTTCGCGATGAACCCGAAGAAAAAAAGAAAGACGATAAAATCTGGGAAAGCTTTTAGGCTTTTACTGCTGCTAAGATTTTATGTAATTCACCGCTGTCATAGAGTTGCTGCATAATATCACTGCCACCAATAAACTCACCATTAACATAAAGCTGGGGAATCGTTGGCCAATTAGCGTACTCTTTAATTCCTTGGCGTATCTCATCATCTTCTAGAACATTCACCGCCATGAAATCAACCCCACATTGACGCAGTAAATACACAGCCTTGCCAGAAAATCCGCATTGAGGAAAGGTTGCCGTACCTTTCATATAAAGAACCACAGGATTATCAGAAAGTTGCTTCTCGATCGTTTCTTTGATTGCCATCTTGCACCTCGTATATCGACAAAAATGTGCATTATACCTTATATTTGGTGTCGAATGACACTAGAGGCGGAGCTTAAAATTAGGGTATACTGCCGCCCAGATCAATAACGATGAGGCATCTTTATGACTTTTGTTGTCGTCGATAACTGCATACGCTGCAAGTACATGGATTGTGTAGAGGTCTGCCCGGTGGATTGCTTTCGGGAAGGGCCGAACATGCTGGTCATCGACCCGGATGAATGTATCGATTGCAATCTTTGTGTGCCTGAGTGCCCGGTTGATGCCATTTATGAAGAAGATGATGTCCCTGAAGATCAAAAACAATTTATCGCATTGAACGCAAAGCTTGCCAAAAAATGGCCTACCATCACCGTGAAAAAAGCACCGCCCGAAGATGCAGACCAATGGAAGGATGTGCACAATAAACTACAACATTTAGAAGAATAGTCGTATGAGTCAATACGTTAACCTTTCCGATTTTGCCTGGTTACTACCCTTTATTAGAGCTGCCGTACTGTTTCTTATTGGCTATTACCTTGCCAATTTTCTAGCTCGAAAGAGTGAAA
>CAYUMZ010000298.1:0-2732 GCA_964446105.1 uncultured Gammaproteobacteria bacterium
AAAATGAAAAGGCACATGCCATTTCAAAATCAAAAATTCTGGCATCAACGCAACGGCTGTCAAATAAACTGCACCGACAAAAGTCAATCGCGTCATGACCGAATCAATATAACGAGCTGTTTGCTCACCCGGACGAATTCCCGGAATAAAAGCACCCGATTTCTTTAAATTCTCGGCTGTTTCATTCGGATTAAAAACCATCGCCGTATAAAAGAAACAAAAGAAAAATATTGCCGCAGTAAATGCAACTAAATACAGTGGCTGTCCAGGACTTAATGCAATACTCACTGTTTGCAACCAATGCATGCTCGGAATATCCGAGAAAAATCCTGCAATTGTTGACGGGAAAAAAATCAAGCTTGACGCAAAGATCGGCGGAATTACACCCGACATATTAATCTTAAACGGCAAATGACTTTTCTGTGCTGCATAAACACGACGACCTTGCTGACGTTTCGCATAATTCACTGTAATACGTCGTTGCGCGCGCTCCACAAAAACCACAAATCCTGTCACCAAAACAACCAATACCAACAACAATAACAAACTAATTCCTTGCATTTGCCCTTGTTTTACTTGGGTAAACACTTGTGCAATGGCTTCCGGAAAACGCGACACAATACCCGCAAAAATCAACAGCGAAATACCGTTACCCACACCACGCTCGGTCATTTGTTCACCAAGCCACATTAAAAACATCGTTCCGGTCACCATGCTGATGGTTGCCGTAAAATAAAAACTAAATCCTAATTCCAGTGGAATTCCGTTACTTGCTAACCACTTACTCATTCCTACTGCTTGGAAGAAAGATAAAATCACCGTACCATAACGCGTGTACTGATTGATCACTCGTCGTCCAGATTCACCTTCTTTTTTCAGCTGTTCTAATTTAGGAACGACTGCTGAAAATAATTGCATAATAATCGATGACGAAATATAGGGCATAACCCCTAACGCTAAAACCGTTGCACGTTGAAAAGCGCCCCCAGAAAACATATTGAACATACCGAATATGCCGCCCTGGCTTTGGCTGAATAGGTGCGCTAAACGTTCTGGATCAAGACCAGGCACAGGAACATGTGAGCCGATACGAAAAACAATAATCGCCATTAATACAAACAACAATCGTCGCTTTAGCTCAGCCAATCCTCCTTGCGATAACGCGCTACCTAAATTCGGAGTTGCCATCTACACTTCAACCTTGCCGCCAGCTTTTTCAATCGCCGCTTTTGCGCCCTTTGTAACGCCCAGCCCCTTCACAGTCACTGCTTTTTTCAGTTCACCACTCGCAAAAATTTTTACTCGACTTATGCCTGCGGTAATCACATTCGCAGCAAGAAGAGACTCTAAATTAACCATTTCACCATCAACTTTATTTAACTCACCTAAACGCACTTCGGCGGTTGCCCGACCAATCTTTGATGAGAAACCAAATTTTGGCATACGTCGAGCAATAGGCATCTGACCACCTTCAAATCCTACAGGAATAGAAGAGCCTGTACGTGAAGTCTGACCTTTATGTCCACGACCACCGGTTTTACCTTTACCCGATCCAATTCCACGCCCAAGACGAACGCCTTCACGTTTAGCGCCTGGAGCTGGTTTCATAGTATTTAATCGCATGGTCATGATTAGATTCCCTCAACTTTCAACATATAAGCCACTTTATTAATCATGCCACGATTTTCAGGAGTATCCTGAACTACAACCGTCTGATGCATCTTCTTTAGGCCAAGGCCTCTAACGCAAGCTTGATGGTTTTTTAATCGTTTGCACAAGCTACGAATTAACGTGATTTTGAGTTCTTTTGCAGCGGCCATATTACCCCTCCACCACGGCTTTTAATGATTTACCACGGCGTGAAGCAATCACTTCAGGTGACGTCATTGACGTCAAGGCGTTAATTGTCGCACGCACAACATTAATAGGATTAGATGCATTCACCACTTTTGAAAGCACATCTTCGATACCAATAACCGTAAATACGGCTTTCATTGCATGACCCGCAATAACACCAGTACCCGGTGAAGCAGGTTTCATAAACACTTGAGTCGCACCGAATCGTTGGTTAATTTCATGCCATATTGTTTTACCGTTAAGACCTATACTACGCATATTACGACGACCTTCAGCACTCGCTTTTTTCATTGCAGCAGGCACTTCAGCGGCTTTACCTAAACCGTAACCGACCTTGCCTTTTCCATCACCCACAACAATGAGAGCCACAAAGCTCATCTTACGGCCACCGCTCGTCGTTTTGGACACACGTCCTACATAGACCATCTTTTCAATATAGCCATCAGAGGCTAATTCATTTTCGACCATTTCAGAACCCTTTCGATTAAAACTCTAATCCAGCTTCACGTGCCGCATCGGCAAGCGCCTTAATACGACCATGATATGCAAAACCTGAACGATCAAAAGCCACTACTTTCACGTTGGCTTTCAAAGCCCGCTCAGCCACAGCTTTTCCGATTAATTTTGCTGCTTCAACATTTCCACCATTTTTACACTGTGCACGCAACTCTTTTTCAACTGTTGATGCTGCAGAGACAACCTTACCATCTGGTAAAATAATTTGTGCATAAATATGACGAGGCGTACGATGAACACTCAAACGCGTTTTTAGTAAACGTTTTGAAATTGCTCGCAATGGTTTTGCACGTCGAAGTCGCGCTGTTCGTTTATTTATCATTGCTTTTTACCCTCTTTCTTAATAATCACTTCGCCTT
>CAYUMZ010000299.1:0-2731 GCA_964446105.1 uncultured Gammaproteobacteria bacterium
TTCCATAGGATCTTCAAGTTTCATACAAATTTTAATATTGGTATTCGCACCAATCGATGCCGCTTCTTCTTTCGAAGCTTTCTGGAAAGCGGGAAGATCTTGTCCCGCAAATACAACCGAGAATCCTAACGAACGCGCCTGTGCAGGAACCACTGCAAATCCTTGCACAGCGTAATAACCATACTCGTCAAGAATACATAAGTAAGGTGTTGCAGCATTCGTAGGTTTACGCTTAATTAATTCGTGATATTCACCTTCTACTTCATCACCCAATCCCGCAGCCATCATCGCCTTTAATGACGCAATAATTACTTTACCTAAATTGGCAAGTTCGTCGGGTGATTTTTCCAATGCAGGTAACAACACGACCAAAATTCTACGATTTAAGACCACGTCTTTTAAATCAACTTCAGCAAGATTTGTTCGAAGAATATGACCATATGTATCCGCTAAAGATGAAAACACCCGCGTTAACTGCATAGTAATAAAACCATGTTGTTCTAATACTTGAGAAACTTGTTTACCTTTACGTTCTTTATTATAACCAGGCAAGTTGAATAAATAGTTGTTAATGGGTTCCAATACAACGTCTGGTAAATATTCTAAACTGATGGGTTCTGCTTTATCGCGAATTAACACTTTATCCATCACCATCGGTTCCAAACGTTCTAAGGTGAAATAATTTCGAATTGTATTAGCGTCTAGTAGTAAATGCCCACCATCTCTCATCGCAACTAATACTTTCATCAAGGCTTCCACGAAAGAAATCGCACGGCCTTTCCACATATCGCCATCACCACCGCCTTTAGATGAATCCATAAGACTCACAACAAGTTGTGATAACATACTTGACGAGCCTTGGCAAAAAGGATTCATGGTATTTGACAGTCGTAATTTTTGTGGCCCAATAATATCTCTCGCACCTGTCATAAAGTTGATCAGAAGCATATCGTCTTCACGACCCATTGAACGCACCATCCCGTAAATCGTCGCGTATAATGAATTATCACCTTTACCATCAACGTAAATAAATCCACTACCTTGCAATAAAGCATTAAATGCAATTGAGGTTAATGCTACTGTTTTACCACTACCTGTTGATCCAAAAATCAACATGTGAGTTCGCATATCTTCATTGGAAAACCAAAGTTCTGCATTAGTTTGAAGCTCATTTCCAATAAAATATATTCCACGAGATTTACGTGGTTTGGCGGTTCCTGGTAGAGGATCGTTATAATCTTTAACACCCGCACTCATGGGCAATTTAAATGGCAAAGCTGTTACTCGTGTAAATGCGACTAAGAAAAATATTATGCCCAGCATAAAAAATAAATCAGCAAAAGCAGGAAGCACAAATGCTGTAGCACCCATACCAATAATAGTCATTGCAACCATCGGAGGATTTTTAAAATAATCACTAACCCGCATTCCAAACGTGCGCGTATCGCGCAACATTAACCGCGGATCTTGCTCGTGTTTTCTTTCTAAACCTCGCCTGACTTTACGCATTACTTCTCTTCCGGTTCATAAAGCACATCGGCAACTGCTACTTCGAGTGCTTTAACAGCATTATCAATCATGGGCGTACGCATTGGTCCGTTTAGTTTTTTCTCAACTAACCAATGAGCATACGGGCCGCTTACTTCGACAAAAGGTGTTTGACGCCCCACGCTGCCCAACATAAACCAAAGACGACGATCAACAGGTTTCAACCATAAAAATTCTGCAACCGCTAATACACCATCGGTTCTTCCTAATTCCAACATTGATGACATCATTGTTAGAACGTATGCGTGTCGTCGAGTAACATACTGAACTTCTTTGGAATTGACATATTTTGCAACGGTTTCCTTCACACCAGAATAGTCTAATTTTCCTGCAGCAAACGATTCAGATAATTGCCCTAAAAGTTTATCTGAATTCTCTCGATCACGATTGGCGCGAGCAGCAAAAATTGCAAATAATGCTTGGACATGGATAGGAAGATTCTGCACTCCCGTAAAATAATTTCCTAATTGCAAAGCGAATACTCTTGCTGCAGATCCTCGAATTACACTGACTGTTACAGGCCTTTTAGAGGTATCTTCTTTGAGCAAATTATGCTGTTTTGCAAATTTCATAGGCGGCGTAGACATCGCCCAGGGGCCTTTATCAATATCTTCTTTTGTTAGTTCAAGCTTCGAAACTGGTGCAATCATTTTCCACAATTTTTTTTCGTTATCGCGCAACACTGTCATTCGCTGATTAAATACGCGTTTAAATTTAGATGCGATTCCAGTCCGAATTGTAATAAAAGCTAAGACTCCCAAAACTATTGCAAAAGGCAATGCTAAATAAGCTCCAACCAATGAACTTACTTCAGCCAGTGGTGAAAAATCCATCGAGGATGACGCACCTTGAGAAATAATGTTGAGTGATTGAATTAAACCAGCGGTACTGGGAATAGGAAGTCCAATCGTAGACGCAACTCCAGTATACGCTTCTAATCCATAACTAATTAATAGAATTTCGAAATATCGAACTTTGAAAATGGCGGTTCCGATATAATATCGACCAAAATACCAAGCCGCTAATAATCCCCCAACAATGAGCACAATAACCCATAGGAAATCGAGCGAATTATCGCCGCCGCCTCCCCCACCTTGTTGTTGCTGTCCTGCCATAATACTCCATCTCACTCATGCAGTTGGCCACTCTGGCCATAACTCGCTTGAATACTTAATCCGTTCAC
>CAYUMZ010000300.1:0-2721 GCA_964446105.1 uncultured Gammaproteobacteria bacterium
AGATAATCGATGTTTTCACCCAAAAAACTTTTTTGATCCAGACCTAACTTTGCCATATTCAACAAGCCATCGGCCGAGAGTATTTTTTTTAGGGTTAAGGCAAAATTCCAGAGCGCTTTCGCCGCATTCTCTTGGTAGGCTTTCATAGCCTCAGGATCCTTTAAAGCTCTCTGTGAATCGCTATGCCTTACCTTGCCGTTCACAGTTATCCCATCAAAAGCCTTCAACTGATCCTCTTTACCGGTCTCTTTAGGGATCTCGATACCTGCTTCGTTAAGAACCCCCTGAACGCCTTTAAGCATGGCCTCTACCGCTGCTACAATCACTTCTTTTTCTGCTGACATACCACACCTCGCTTACATACATCATATAATCCTATTATAGACCATTAGGATTAAGGGAGCATGATGGGGGGGTAAGAAGGTGGGGTTAGAGTCAATACTCTCTGAACAAGCGCCCAGCGCCTTTGAAGAGAAAGGGTGTCAAATCTCAATTTGACCTTTTCGGTTATCCAACCAAAGTACTCCTGACAAAAACTACGCATAGCATGTACATCTTAATCTGATTCGTTACAATAACTTAAAGCGAAATTTGTTAATGACAGCGCTATGAAAATGTATAGCAGTGTTCTACAACTGCTGAATTTGCAAATCGTGCATTAACTTGGTAAGCACAAAATGGCAGCATTACGAAATCGTCAAATTGAGATTTAACACCCTATCTTTTGACACCATTTCTTTTTAGACTTGACCAATTCGCACTATATCTCAAGATTTTCCAGATATCTTTTACTTAAAATTACCAAATAATGGCTAGATTTGATATGCCAAGAACTAGCCCACGAAGGATTATCTAGATAAAATGGACCATATTCCATATTTTGAATTAAAATATGGAATTAGATTCAAAATTCTGTTATACTGTCTTTAACTAATCAATGGGGGATTTCTCAATATGGATACACGTCGTCATACATTACCGCGTTATCTACGACTGGAATTACCTCCAGGGCAATCAGCATTTTTATGGGGTGCTCGAAAAACGGGGAAATCGACCTATTTAAAAATGCATTTTCCTAACTCTAAATGTTATAATTTGCTCAAGAATGATATCTATATCCGATTATTAAAAAATCCTGAGCGTTTACGTGAAGAAATATTAGCATTTTCTGCAGAGGATTATCAGCAGCCAATTATTGTCGATGAAATTCAAAAAGTTCCTGCCTTGCTGGATGAGATACACTATTTAATTGAGAATTCACCAGCTTATTTTATACTTTGTGTCTCAAGTGCGAGAAAGCTTAAAAATCTTGGAGTTAATTTAATAGGAGGTAGAGCATGGCGCTATGAATTTTATCCTTTGGTATACCCAGAGATACCAGATTTTGATTTGTTACGAGCGCTCAATTATGGCTTAATTCCTTCTCATTATTTAGCCGACAATTGGGAGAAAACAACCAAAGCTTACATTAACGATTATCTTCGAGAAGAAATACAAACAGAAGGACTTGTAAGGAATTTACGAGCATTTGCCCGTTTTCTAGATGTGGCAGCTTTTTCAAATGGTGAACTGATTAATTACACCAACATCGCGAGTGACTGCGGGGTTGATAATAAAACAGTCAAGGAATACTATCAAATTTTGGTAGATACCTTGTTAGGTTACTATTTATATCCTTTTAAAAATAGCAAAAAACGCAAAGATATTATCAGCACTCCTAAATTTTATTTATTTGATGTAGGAATTACCAATCGTTTGATGAAACGAAAAATCCCAGAATTACAAGGAGAAGTAGCAGGACGTGCATTAGAGCATTATATTTTGATGGAAATTATGGCCTATCGCGGCTTAAATGATTTAGAATTTGATATCAGCTTTTGGCGCGTTCACAATGGCCTCGAAGTAGACTTCATTCTCGGCGATGGCGAAGTTGCCATAGAAGTTAAAATAAATGACAACTTAAAAAAATCTAATTTCAAAGGATTACATGCATTTCAAGAAGCTTACCAGCCAAAAAAATCAATAATAGTTAACACTTCCCCCAGCCGAAGAAAATTAACTAATGACGGATGTGATATCGATGTATATCCCTGGCGGGAATTTTTAGAAGACCTATGGGCGGGTGAAATTATATAGAGAAAGATCAAAGTCAAAGAAAGGGTGTCAAATCTCAATTTGACCCCCTTTTTCTAATACTCTCTGAACAAGCGGCCGGCACCTCTTAATGGATTTAAAAACCCATTTTCACGAAGTGCATACCAGAAAGTAACTGCATTGATGCCCAGAACAGGAATACCGAGAATCGGTTCCAGTTTTTCGGTGACATTAATAAAACTCATGTTAGTGCCACATTGAACAATTGCATCTAGATTATTTGTTTTTGTTGCTAATAATTCCATAACGGCTTTTTCTTTTGCCCAATCAGGAACATGAGCAATGTGCATGGCATGCGCACATGAAAAACCTACACTGGCGACAACTTCATACCCTAAGTCTTCGAACATTTTAGTGGCATTTTTATTGCCTTGCGTGTCGAAGGGTGAAATTATTCCAATTCGTTTAGCCCCAAATTTATTTAATGCGGCAGGTGCTGCATCATGCGAACGCCGACCAGGGCTGGCTGACCAACTCGCGGAATTTTTTCATCGGCCCGCTGGTGCGGTGGTGCGTGTTTCCGCTGGGCCAGGATCTGCACCTGGTCCACCACATGTTCAGTTCGGT
>CAYUMZ010000301.1:0-2705 GCA_964446105.1 uncultured Gammaproteobacteria bacterium
GCTGTCTGAAACCCAATTAATAAGCCTGTTTCAGCGACACCTTCATTTTACAGTAGAAATTAATTTTATGGTCTATAATTAAGGTATCAAAGTTATTTGAGGGGAGGTATGTATGAACGATGAAGTGAACGATCGAAAACAAGGGCCGATTGAGAAATTTCTGCGAAGGAGTTCTTTGATCGATTCAATTTATACCTTAGCAGAAAGAAATCGCGAATTCAAACGTTCAAGTTCTACTCAGGAACAAAATGAAACTCGTGATTCAAAAAATCGCACCACACCCAAAGGATCGTTGAGATCGTTAGTGAACGGATTATTTGGGCGAAGTAGTAAAAAGACTTCAGAAGAACTTAGAACATCTGAGATAGCTGGTATGGAGAGCACAGCTGCTAAACCACCAGAAGCACTACGAAGTTCGAAGACCGAAGCTCATCTTATCGATACGACTTCAGAGGAAATCAAAGACTCGCAAGAATCTGTCACTGTTGCAGAATTTGGAACGGAAGAGATTGAAACGGGTGATCTAGAATCCTCTGTCATGACGACAGCTGAGGAGAATGAACTTCTAGGGATACGTAAGCCATTACCTGATGTACCAACAGAGGATGATATAGAAGTTGCAGGTCAGTTAGATGGGGAGGAAATGAAAGCTCCAGATGAAGCACCACCGCCACCACCAAGTAGAACATCAGAGCGTCGATCGTCGATAGCCGACGAGGAAAGTGTAGAGATTGCACCAGGGGTAGATCTTGAAGCCGATATCGAAGCGCTAAAAAACATGGGTGCAAAGCCACAATCTGAAACGGTTGGTAGCAAAACAGAAGAAGGTTCATTGCAAGAATTGACTGGAGATGAAGCAAAATCGATGCTGGATAATCTTGAAAAACTCAGCGGAACATCCTCTGCAGTCAAATCATCTTTAGAGGAAGGAAGTGAAGAACAAGATTCGGAGGAAGTAAATCTTGAAGCTCGTATTGCGGAGCTGAAAAACATGGAGTTTAAGAAACCTGATAAACGTACACCTCCAAAAAAATCGTTACCTCCAAATCCTAAGGATACTTTACAAAACGAATTGGAAGTTTCTCAAAAACATCTAAAAGAGGCCGAAGTTAAGTTTGATAAAAACATGAAAAAATTTACAGAGGCTGTGGCGCACCTTGAAAAAGCACAGGAAATGAAGGCGAAATTTGAAAAGTCGCTTGAAGAAAGGAAGGCAACGAGTAGCTACTCTGAAGCAGATAAAGCGCGTGATGAGAGAACATCTAAACAGTGGGAAGACAATGTCAAGAATGCTCAAGAACGAGTGAATAAATTGCAGGGTGAACTGGATAATTCCCAAAAACAATTATATGAAGCTGAGGATAAACTTGAAAAGAATCAAAAAAGTTTGTCAGCAGTTACCGAAAATCTCAGATTAGCTGAAAAAATCAATATATCACGTGAACAAGCTAAAAAAACATTTAGCAAACCAGCTCCCTCAGGGGCAGATGCTACACAGTCCCCTTCTTTACGCTCAGCTCCTAAAGGTCCAGCTCCTACGCCCCCTGTTTCGTGGGCTAAAAAAGTGGCTGAACCTGCCAAGGATGAGGCCAGTAAATTACAGGGTAAGGATGGACCGAAATTAAACGTTCCTGGTAAATAATTATTGAGAGATGATGACGAACTGTTTATTGCCGTCGGGAAGTATGCTCAATGCATTGCCAGTTTCGTGCCACGCACCTAAGACATAGCGCGTATATTTTTTGTTATTATCATTGAGGGTATCAATTTTTTGACGATGAGTATGACCATGAATCATTAAGTTGGTATTATTTTTTTGAAATTCTAGAATCACACTTTCTTTAATCACATCCATTGCAGTTGGTGTTAATTTCTTCGTGTGATTTTTGCTGAATTTGCGAAGTTGTTGCCCAATTTTTTTTCTGAAAGAAAGTGGAAGTACAGTTGTAGCGAATCGATTAAAAAGTGGATTTTGAACAATACGACGATAAAATTGATGCAATTTGTCTTTTGTGCACAGCGTATCACCGTGGAGTAATAATATTGATTCATTGTAGAGCTGAATAACGGTAGGATCTTTGAGGATAGTGCAACCCGTGTCTTTAGCAAAACGAGGCCCTAGCAGAAAATCTCGATTGCCGGGTAAAATTTTAACAGAAGTTCCATTAGAAGTGCAGGATTTAATTAGAGCTTTTATTTTTTGGACAAAAGGCGTGTTTTCATCATCACCGGGCCATACTTCGAATAAATCGCCGAGTATGTACACGGTGTCAGCGTGTGGCGCATGCTGCTTTAGAAATTTCTCAAACAGAGCTACAATTTGAGGTTCTGACTCTTGTAAGTGCAGGTCAGAAATGAATAATGTTTGTGGCTTCATATTGCTACAGACTGAGTTAATGAAAAGGTTATTCTACGGGGTTTATGGCCACTGTGGAAGTGGGGGATGGGGGTCAGATCTCAGTTTGATGGGTTCTTACAAAGAACCCATCAAACTGAGATCTGACCCCTCACTCGCGTGAGATGCTAGAATCAAAGATGCGACCCCATTACTCGATCAATTGTCCAGCCCTGCAAAATTACAATCTCTCTTAGGGAGATATCATAAAATTTCGCGGTTGTTTCGTTTTCGAAGGTTAAGAAGGCGGGTTGGCAGTAAATGCGGTGGTCTTTTATGCCTGTTAGTACGGATTTGTGGTTGTCGATGA
>CAYUMZ010000302.1:0-2684 GCA_964446105.1 uncultured Gammaproteobacteria bacterium
TTGCAACGTCCGCGACAATCGCTTGTTTTGCATCAAGTTTTAGTGCCACAATAAAAACTCCAATTTCATCAGAATTCTTAATCGAATTCTGACACCCATTATGGTGAATCCAGTTTTTCCACTCTAGAGTGAAAATAGCGGTTCACCGCCTACGCAGGTAAATTTCTTACATTAAGCAACTCCTTTGGGCAGCTGCACCTGCGGTCTCCGACGGAATAGACATTTCTGTCTAACCGCGAAATCTTTTAATTTACTATAACGAAGCGGTATCTAAAACAATACCTGGACCCATCGTTGTCGTAACAACGATTTTACGTAAATAAATACCTTTAGACATACTAGGCTTCGCTTTAATCAAATCAGCAATTAATGTATCGAGATTTTGCTTCAATTGTTCTGGTGTAAAAGTCACTTTACCAATAGAACAATGAATAATACCTGCCTTATCAATTCGATAACGAACCTGGCCGGATTTAGCATTTTTGACAGCACCTTCAACATCGGGAGTCACAGTGCCCACTTTAGGATTAGGCATTAATCCACGTGGCCCTAACACTTGACCTAACTGCCCCACAATACGCATCGCATCAGGTGTTGCAATCACAACGTCAAAATCCATCTTGCCTTGTTTTACAGATTCAGCAAGATCTTCAAAACCAACAATATCGGCCCCCGCTGCTTTGGCCTTATCGGCATTCGCGCCTTGAGCAAAAACCGCGACTCTTACATCACGACCTGTACCATTGGGAAGAACTGTCGCGCCACGAACCATTTGTTCTGATTTTTTAGCATCAACACCCAACCGAATTGCGACATCAACGCTTTCGCCCTTTTTAAATTTTGCAGTAGGGCATTTAGCTAATAAAGCAAAAGCTTCTAGCGGTTGATACTGTTTCGTAAAATCAATAACCTTATTAATTGCTTGACGACGTTTACTTATTTTTGTAGCCATTATTGTTTTCCTCCTTCAACGTCGACTCCCATACTTCGCGCTGAACCTGCAATAATTCTCATCGCAGCTTCTATACTACCTGCATTCAAATCGGGCATTTTTGCTTCTGCAATTTTTCTCAGTTGATCTTGGGTGAGTTTTCCGACTTTGTCTGTTTGCGGCACTGCACTACCTTTTTCAATACCTAAAGTTGTTTTGATAAAATGAGTATTGGGCGGTTCTTTACTAATAAAAGAAATACTTTTATCTGCGTAAACTGTAATAATGACGGGCAATGTAATCCCATGTCGATTTTGAGTTTGTGCATTAAAATCTTTGCAGAATCCCATAATGTTCACACCATGTTGACCCAGAGCAGGACCAACCGGTGGACTTGGGTTTGCCATTCCGCCTTTCACTTGCAGCTTAATATAAGCCGTCACCTTCTTTGCCATTACACTTTCTCCAATTGGGTATTAACGCTAACGCCTATAGTCATTAGCTCCCCGTTAGGTGTTACCACCATTAAAACAAGCACTCACATGCTTGCACTCTCAGGTTAACTTTTCTCAACCTGACTAAATTCTAATTCAACCGGTGTTGATCGACCAAAAATCAATACCGCAACGCGCAATCGACTCTTTTCATAATTAACATCTTCAACCACACCATTGAAATCGGCAAACGGTCCATCAGTAACCCGAACCACTTCACCCGCTTCAAATAATATTTTTGGTTTTGGTTTTTCAGCACCTTCTTGAACACGTTGCAATATTTTATTCGCTTCCGCATCAGGAATAGGCGCAGGTTTTTCACCGCCGATAAAACCCAACACATTGGGTGTATTTTTCACAAGATGCCAGGTCTGATCATCCATTTCCATGCGCACAAGAACATAGCCTGGAAAAAATTTACGTTCACTACGATGTTTAACACCGCCACGCATCTCAACAACTTCTTCAGTGGGAACAACGATTTCTTCAAATTTATAATCCATTCCCTCTAAATTGGCACGATGAGTGAGCATTTTAACCACAGTCTCTTCTTTTCCAGACCGTGCTTGTATCACATACCATTTTTTAGTCGTATCTGACATTATATTACCCCGTAAACATCGCGATTAGCCACATGAGCACAGAGTCGATAGCCCATAATAATATTGCTGTGACAACAACCATCATGGCAACGACCATGGTCGACTGAATGGTTTCCTGACGAGTAGGCCAAACAACCTTGCGTAATTCAGTGCGTGATTCTTTAGAGAATGCTTTGATCAGACGCCCTTGGGATGTTAGCAAAGCCAGTCCGGTTGCAGCACAAATGACTAATATCCAACCGGTTGCACGAAGCGCCCAAGCGATTTCATTAAAGTAATAATTAGCGACTACACTGGCACCAACCAAAAGAACAATGAATGACCACACTAAACGATCTAAACCGGTTGACTCTCGTGATGTCTCAATTTTTTGCCCCATTTTACCGCACACCCACAAATTTTGGCTCTACTTACTGGCAGGCCAGGAGGGAATCGAACCCCCAACCTGCGGTTTTGGAGACCGCCGCTCTACCAATTGAGCTACTGACCTACAAACCTAAAATACTGCTTAAACAAATCAACTGCGAAACACAATCCCAAAAAATAGCCGCCAACACTACACTAATTGTGCAGTGTCGGCAAGCATTAATTTCTATGGAACGATTACTCAGTAATTTTCGCAACGACGCCCGCGCCAACCGTACGTCCACCTTCTCG
>CAYUMZ010000303.1:0-2681 GCA_964446105.1 uncultured Gammaproteobacteria bacterium
TTACCAAGATCAATATCAATAAATAATGCGATAGCCTCATCATCATCATTAATAAATTCACCACGCTCATTCACATATTCGACTTTAAATTCAGAGACGCCATCAAGCAATCGACGTTTGCCCATAGGTGTGCTACGTGCCCGATCGAGAACAGGCCAACCAAAGCGTATTAAAGTATTTTTCTCTAATCCATACCCGACACGTTGTAAGCTACTTCTCTGAACCATATCATTTGGATTCATCATACCACCTGAAGTAAATTCTAAATGGATTGGATTAGTCATATCGACAAGCACAGCTTTTATTAACTCTCCGTTAGTATCTCGAATAGGGCGCGGAACTATTTGTGTTAAATCTCCAATGAGAACAACCATGGCCATTTGCAAATCACCTAATCGTTTTGCGCGAGCACTGATTTCCTCCTGAGCTCGCATTACCATATTTAGCCCACCCATGACAATAACCATTATCACAGCAAAAATAGCCATCGCGATAATTATTTCAACTAATGTAAATCCATTTTTTTTAGACTCATCGCGCATTGTTTGTCCCTATATATCCTGTTGATACCGAAACAGTATTATTATTTTGACCTTGTATTGTTACTTCAATTTCTTGCACATGAGGACTCGGTGTTGATTTCATTTTCAGTTGCCAATGCCATGGCTTGTTCATACTAACTTGAACACCATTATTAGCTTTTAAAAGGCCTATTTGCGCCCGAGTGATAATATCTTCGGCAACCCAATTCGCAGCAATCTTTTCTTCTAATTGTATTTCATTGCGAGCATTCTGATTAACTGAAAACATAATAGCACTGAACGCAATACTCACAATCAAAAGTGCAATTAACACTTCAACTAAAGTAAAACCATCCTGATATCGTGTCGATATTTTCATGACAATTCCTGAAGAGATAATTCACCAGCATCACTACCGACTATTCGATAGCGTGCGGGCTCACCAGAATATCCAACATCAATGGTAAAGGGTGTGAAATTTCCATTCGATTGAATTACGATTTGAGGGGATATCAGAGTAGTACTCATTGGAGCGGATGTAGAGACTTGTAAAAAAACATCTTCTGGGATCAATCGTGACTGCCAAAAACTATCCCGCTCTGACAACACTTTCCATTGTGATTGTTTTTCATTTGAAAAATAATACGCCTGATAACTTGTCGGCTGAATGATGATTCCAATCACTGCGGGTTGCAGTATAGCTTGCTGTTGGCATACTTGGATAAACGATTGTAATTGTTCCGCAAATACCATGACTTTACGATGGAAGCGAATTGTGCCTGCGCGTAACATAATAATACTCGAAATAATGGCGATAATTGTAACTACAACAATTATTTCTAGTAGGGTAAAACCACGCTGTCGGCATTTAAATTGCAAACTAATCGCTCCAATTACCTATTTCCGCGTTAACTCCTTCTCCGCCTGGCTTACCTTGCGCACCGTATGAGAAAATGTCGACTTCAGAATGTTCTCCAGGATTTTGGTAATGATAAGGCCGACCCCAAGGATCATCACTAAGCCTTTGTATATATCCACCCGTACGCCATGCACTCGGTATGGGCTCCGAAGTTGGTTTTTTAACCAAGGCATCTAACCCCTGCTCTGTCGTGGGATACGCACCATTATCAAGTCGATACAAATCCAATGCCGTTTGCAATGTACGCACATCATTTTTTACCTTAGCGATTTTAGCCTCATCAGGTCGACCAATAATTTTAGGTACTATAAATGCAGCTAAAATCCCTAAAATTACTACAACGACCATCACTTCAATAAGTGTAAAACCTTTTGATTTATTTTCTCGCATTATCATAAAACCTCCGTGTAAATATTCAAAATTAACCTACAAATTGATTGATTTCAAAGATTGGCAGCATAATTGCCAACACAATGAATAAAACTATCATACCCATTACCAAAATCATTCCCGGCTCAAACAATGCTAATGCGATATCAATTTTCTGCGCGACAACACGCTCTTGGTAATCGGCACTTTTTTCCAACATAGTTTCGAGCCTGCCTGTCAATTCTCCAGCCCCAACAAGTCTCACTGTCAATAATGAAAAGAAACCTGTCTCTTGTAAGGCTTTATTAATTTGCTCACCTTCACGAACCTTATTAATAGCATGATCAATTGCATGACGCATGGGCAACAACTTCACAACACTATTTGCAGCTTGCATAGCTTCTAAAACGGGTACCGAAGCTGCAAACAAAATTCCGAAAGTTCTTGCAAAACGTGCTGTATTAATTTCTCTTAATGTATTCCCTATAACAGGAATTTTTAAAAGGAAGCTTTGAAAGCTCGATTTAAAAGCTTCTTGTCTTAAAAGACGCTTCATAATGATAATGAACGCAATAATACTCATTCCAATTATCCAACCGTAAGAATTGATAAAAGAACTTAGAGCCAGTAAGACTAACGTTACAGTTGGAAGCGCTTGATTGGTATTCACAAAAACATTGACGATTTTAGGGACTACATAAGCTAATAGAAATGTTACCACCGAGATTGACACAAATGTTAACACAGCGGGATACACCAATGCATTTTGAATTTTGGCTTGCACTGCTTGTTGGCGCTCTAAATAATCAGCAAGTCTTTGTAATACATTGCCTAATTGCCCAGACTTTTCCCCTGCCGCCACACTGGCTCGA
>CAYUMZ010000304.1:0-2678 GCA_964446105.1 uncultured Gammaproteobacteria bacterium
CATTCCAACAGGAATCGTGGTACAGTGTCAAAATGACCGCTCGCAGCACAAAAATCGTGCTCAAGCGATGAAGCAATTACGCGCAAAACTCTATGAGTTGGAAATGCAAAAACAAACGGCAGACCAACAAAAATTAGAAGAGAGCAAAGCTGATATCACATGGGGCAGTCAAATTAGATCGTATATTTTAGATGATTCGCGTGTGAAAGATTTACGCACAGGCGTTGAAACTCGAAATACGCAAGCTGTTTTAGATGGCGATTTAGATTTTTTTATTGAGGAAAGCTTAAAAGGGGGAGTCTAACATGAGCACACTTGAAATGACCGATGAACAAATTGAACCTGTTGTAGATGAAAATGAATTAATTGCTCAACGCAAACATAAATTAAACGAATGGCGTCAACAAGGCCTCGCCTACCCCAATACATTTAAACGTAAAGATTTAGCCAGTGATTTACACCAAAAATACGAACATCTGGATCATGACGGACTTGAAGGCCAACACGTTCAAGCCACTATTGCCGGTCGAATAATGACTCGACGCTTGATGGGTAAAGCGAGTTTTATCACCCTGCAAGACATGAGCGGCCGTATTCAATGTTATTTACGACGAGAAGATGTTTCTGAAGAAACCTACGAAGCGTTTAAAAATTGGGATCTGGGCGATATCGTCGGCGCTGAAGGTGTATTATTTAAAACCAAAACAAACGAACTCACACTGAAAGTAACGCATATCACACTTTTATCAAAAGCGCTTCGCCCTCTTCCGGATAAATTTCACGGGCTCACCGATCACGAAACACGTTACCGACAACGTTATTTGGATTTAATGGTGAATATGCCTACACGACGCATATTCGAAATTCGCTCGCAAGTTGTTGCAGGCATTCGCGAATTTTTAATGGCTCAAGGGTATATTGAAGTCGAAACACCGATGTTACAAATTCAAGCGGGTGGCGCAGCTGCACGCCCATTTTTTACACATCATAATTCACTCGACATGGATATGGTGCTACGTATTGCACCTGAATTATATTTAAAACGACTCGTCGTAGGCGGCTTCGAAAAAGTATTTGAATTAAATCGTAATTTTAGAAATGAAGGCTTATCGACTCGACATAATCCTGAATTCACCATGGTGGAATTTTATCAAGCCTATGCGGTTTATTCGGATTTAATGGATCTTACTGAAGTATTAATACGCACATTAGCGCAAAAAATATTATCAACCACCTCACTGAGTTATCAAGGTCACCAATTTGATCTTAGCAAACCTTTCGAGCGGCTAACAATGCAAGATGCTATTTTGAGATACAACTCGGATATTACACTCGCTGAAATTACCGATTATGCTGCAGCCAAAAAAATCGCCGCGCGTTTAGATATTTCCGTCCAAGAAAATCACGGATTAGGAAAAATTCAATTGGAAATTTTCGATAAAACCGTAGAGAAAAAATTAATTCAACCTACGTTTATTACTGAATATCCAACAGAGGTATCGCCTCTCGCCCGCAAAAATGACACCAATCCTTTTGTGACTGATCGCTTTGAATTTTATGTGGCAGGCCAGGAAGTTGCCAATGGATTTTCAGAATTAAATGATCCTGAAGATCAAGCCGAACGATTTGAACAACAAGTACGTGAAATGCAAGCAGGCGATCTCGAAGCCATGCCCTATGATGCTGATTATATTCAAGCACTAGAATATGGCTTACCTCCAACAGCCGGTGAAGGTATCGGTATTGATCGTTTAGTGATGCTTTTTACAGATTCACCCTCTATTCGAGATGTGATTTTGTTTCCGCACATGCGGCCACAAGACATCAATTAGGAAAAGGCAAGGGATGGGGACAAGTCTTCCCTTTATTCGGGCTTAAGCTGATTTCCATCATCCTTATGTAGTTCTTCGCGATGCTCTTCCTGAGCGTTGCCAAGACTAGGTTCTTTTGGTTCGGCACTTTGATATTCGGACCAAAGTTTCACTCTTGATTCTATACGATCAAGGGGGAGGGCCTGCGCTTGCTCTGGCCTACCACGGTCTTGAGCGAGGGATTTAAATTCCTCTTGAACTTCTCGTTCAAGTTCAGCATTTTCTTTCATGAGATGTTTAGCTTGTATATCTGCATCATTCATTTTTTTTCTATTTTCCTCTACTTTTTGATCTACCGCTGATAATGTTTCCATTTTAGCTTTTTGACCCTGCACAAATTCTGCCTCCCCTTTCGTTGTTTGTGTAATATGAAAAGAATGATATTTCATGCCTAACTCAACGTTTGCACTCCGTAACCGTTCAACCACTTGGGTTTGCTCCTGAATCGTTTTACGTAATGAGTCGATTTCTTTTTCTTTAGATTGACAAGTTTCACCAAGCTTACGCTTCTCATCTGTAACCCTTGCCACTTCAGATTGTAAAAATTTCTTGGAACTTTCCAATGCATCCTTTTCTTTTGACTTTCTCTCAATAAATTTTGACATCGCGTCAAGTTCATCTTTTGATTTTTTAGATTGATGCTGGAACTCTCTTTTACTTTCGTTAACCCGATGCTGAAACGCCAGTTCTGCTGTACAATATATCGCATGTAATTGGCTTTTTTTGTGGTTTAGGCCAAATGTATGAATTCCTTGCGAACGTACAAAAGAAAGTAGTTCACGATCTTTTTCATCATCGCTTTTTCTA
>CAYUMZ010000305.1:0-2644 GCA_964446105.1 uncultured Gammaproteobacteria bacterium
CTAAGAGCGAAGATCAATGCGCTAATTGCAATTAGACCTCTCTTTAACATATATCTTTCCCCTTTAACGGTTTAAAAATCTCGATATCAGCACTTAAGCACTCATATCGTTTCACAAAGAACCCGTATTCTATCAGCGGTTTTTTACATTAGCAACGAATTGTTTCGATTTTAGTGGGATTTTGTTTATCGAGTAATTCCGCAGTGTCATTCTGAATACGAGGTGTGGCAATAGCTTGAGTTTGAGCTTGGGGGAAAAAACTCATGACGCGTTGAAACAGTGAAGGACTGTTTTGTGGTTGTCGGGCCGCTGTTACACAACTGATTGGAACAAGCTTTAGTTCAACCAGGTTAGCATATATAGAAATTAGTTTCAGGATTTGATGCGTATACCGACTGAATAACTTATAAAGGTTGATATCTTTTTCACGGAGTTCTGTTCGAGCTTTTGCGTGAAGATTTTTAATCGTATCAAATAGTTCAGTTTGTTCAATTGGAAATTTTCGCAATAATAACCCAATATTCATTTGTTGTTTACCTGTCTCATCGATGAAGACTTGTTTAACAACAACCTTATCAAATAATTGTTTTGTTTTATGGAGTAGATCAGCGCAAATTTCACGGCCTGCTCCTTTATGATGATAATTGAAAAATTGTCCAAATACTTTTGCACAACTTTGAAATTGCTCAAAACAATACATTAAGACCGCTTGTGGGGGCGTATTATTTGTTTTTAGGTTATTTCTAAAGCTATCTATTTTGAGTGCACAAGGGGCAAGGGTGTCAATTAATTGATTTCTAGGATCTACAAAAGAATCAATTAAAGCTTGAGTAATAGCTTGAATTTCTTTTTCAGTGAACTGAGGTACGGGATCTTTATTGTGCTTCACGCCTACCTCACGGCCAAAGAGGACTTAGGCTCGTGAGCAAGTGTTTCAACAACATAGGAGCAAACTTTGGCATTACGCTGGAGGCCAAATCCTAGGGTGATGGCGCTTACGAGGGATTTTTGGGTTTCTCTTGTCTTTGGTAGTTCACGGGGTGACGATTTTTTGTCGCTGGTTTTTATCTTTTGATGTTCTTGAATTGTTTCAGTGATTTGAGGTTCTAATTTTCTGGTTTGTTGTTCTAAAGCTAATCGTTGGCTTGATATAAAATGAAGTTTTGCAAGTGCTGTGGCGTAATGTGGGTTTGTATTTTGGGTATTTAATTGTGTAAGAGGCGAGAATTCAGTTTTGAGAGATTCACAACGGGCTTTTTCTTGTTCATTTAACCATAAAACACCTGTAACTTTAGTATCCTCTTGATTCTTGATTCCATTTTCGGTCATAGGAAGTACATCGTTAACGGAAAGTATTGCAAGGTCGGAATCACGTTTTGCAGCAGATTCTTTATAGTTTTTACGGATGGACTTATTGAGATGATAGATGTCGTCGTATTGTGTTTTGAGTGTGCTAAAACGGGTAAAGTTAAAATCCAGTGTGGCAATCGAAACGATTAGTGCGCCTAAATAGTGGCCTAAGCGAGTCCAAAATCCATTAGGTCTAAAATTCATTGAAATGATTTTCAATTGACCTAAGAATTGCGTATGTGTTAATTCACCTTTTGCGAAACGAGTGACTTGCATTGCCACATTTCGTTTATGAAGGGGCAAATTGGATTGTGGGTTAGCTTTTATTTCAACCTGTTTTAAAAACTCGGTATAGCTTAAGCCATTTTTAGGTAATTGGATTTCCAAGAGATCTGCCAGTGCTTTTTGGTTGTCAGGCATAGCATCAATTTCTAAAAGCTTTGTATTGAGTTCGTACCAATTGTATTGGACTGATAATGCTCGTAATTCTGCTTTGAAAGTAGTTTCGTTAGTCAGGCCACTTTGAAATTTTTCTAGACTCTTTTTTAGGCTTTTTTCTTGGGGCGTTAATTTTTGACTGATAGGTATTAAAGATTTAATTAAATCAAGAATTTGGGTACGTTTAAAATGTACACTAAAAAATAGATACTGGTAAATTCGATCTTGAGAAGTTTCATAAAAAGAAGAAATGGATGTCAGGATGCCTTGGTAATTGAATTGTCTTCTTAACATGTTAAGAGGTGATCGTATATTTTCGAGTACAGTATAGATGTCAGTAATTGATTGATATGGATTACATTCAGTTTCTAAAGGTTGAAATTTTTCGCTTTCAGCAGTGTTGGATCCTTGTAGACCTTTAGATTCTGGTTGAATTGACTGATTGTAAGAGTTTAATTCAATGGTTAATCGATACATTGCGTTCCAACGATAAAACTCTGAAAATTGGTTTGATATGTTAAAGTGAGAAGAGGACCTAAGTTTTTCTAATGTTGCTTCGATGATATTGTTATATTGTCGATAACCTGTCGTCGTGTCATCACTCGTATTACTCGTATTAAGTAGTCCGTACGCTCTGTTAAGTAAACTAAAATCGTCAATATTGCCATCACGAACTTCTATCAGGTTTTGGTTTGTAGAATCTGAATCTATTTTTGCTACAGTTTCTTGAGGTAATGTCGCAAATAATTCTTTAACTCTAAATTGTCCGTGCAGTGCTTCCCACATTGGGCCATTTTCTGCCCAAAAAGCGTCGTAGTGTTCTTGACTGACTGAGGCTAATGCGGATCGAAGAACA
>CAYUMZ010000306.1:0-2639 GCA_964446105.1 uncultured Gammaproteobacteria bacterium
TGTCTATTTGTCAAGATTTGACCCCTTCCTAACAGACTTGACCCCGCCTACAAGATTGGACAATTAAATTAAATTGAGGTAGTATCGCACTCTAATGTCAATAAAGAAAAGGAGCTGCCATGCAATCAAGTTCTCTGCCCCGCCTCATCAGTGCATTCCTATTTAGTGTTACATTATTATTTGGAATGAATTCATTTGCAGTCGTTGTAACTGGAAATCCCAAAGGAAATATTGTAGTAGAAGAATTTTTTGATTATCAGTGTCCGCATTGTCGCACGATGTTATCTGTCACGGAGCTCGTTGCGCAAAATAATAATGATGTAAAATTAGTGACGCGTGTTGTTCCATTGTTAGATAAGAGCTCTTGGGTAATTGCTCGTGCAGTACTTGCTGCACGTAAACAAGGAAAATACCCAGCTCTACATCACATGTTGATGCAAGAACGTTCTTATATATCTGAAGATCGTTTAATGAGTTTAGCAAGGAGTGCTCAAATTAATATCATTCTTCTAAAAAAAGATATGAATTCCAGAAGTATATTAAATGAATTGAAAATAAATATCCGAGACTCAAGAGCGCGTGGCGTCGATGTTATTCCAGCGATATTTGCTTATAGGGTGGATCAACAATCTGGCGCATTACGATTTGTTGGCGATACTCCATATAGAGAATTGCAGTCATCTATAATGAATTTATAAGAGCGGGGGCTCTATGAGTTATAAGATTGATTTTGCTCAACTTGTTGACTCTCTCGAGGTCAATATAGTTTGGAAAGACTTAAATAGCCGTTATATTGGTGCTAATCATCATTTCCTACAATTACTTAAACTCACCCCAGAAGCATTACAAGGAAAAACAGATTACGAATTAACAACACATGATTTGGCGGCAAAAATCATTGAGAATGATCAAGAGGTTTTCAAGAGTTTGGAAACACGTTGCTTTCACGAATACATTGTTGATAGTGATGGAAATAATAAAGTTTATTTAAGTTATAAAACACCGTTGTTTGACAAAGATAATAATTTATTTGGATTGACAACATTAGCTATAGATGTGACCGAGGTGAATAAAAAAGAATCGCAATTAATTTCTGAGGCTAAAGCAAAGTCTACTTATATCGATAGCATGTCTTACTTTAATCAAATTGCGACCATGTTCAATCAGATGGCTTCAAATATACCGGCTAATATTTATTGGAAAGATGCCCAAGGTGTTTATTTAGGGTGCAATGCAGCTTTGGCACAAATTTTATCTTTGAAAGGACAAGATAAAATTGTCGGCAAAACAATTTATGATCTCTTACCCAAACAAGATGCGGATAGAGTAAAAAGTATTGATGATGAAGTAATAAAACAAGGTGAACCTATTACACACGAGGAATTAGGATACGGGGTTAATGGTATACCTGCAGTGTACATTAGCAATAAAGCCCCGGTTCGAAATGATAAAGGCGAAGTCATTGGGCTACTTGGAATATCATTAGATATCACTAAGCAAAAACAAATCGAACAAGAATTGCGCGATGCAAAAGAAAAAGCTGAAGCAGCTGATTCTGCTAAGTCTGAGTTTATTCTTAATATCAGCCATGATATTCGAACACCTTTTATGGGTATTTTAGGCTTTTCTGAAATATTGGAATCGCAAGAAGAAGATGTATTTAAAAAAGAAACATTGGGCTATATTCGACAATCAGCTCAGCGTTTATTAAGTTGGATGAATGAGATTATTGATGTAGTTGCAAGTAGTGATGAGGGAGGGCATGATAATCAAGCTATTTATATCGATTTTCTCATGGAGGATTTATCTGAATTAATGCGCGCACGAGTTAAACACAAAAATTTAGATTGGAAGACTATAGTTGATCCTAAAATTCCCAAGCATTTAGTTGGTGAGTTGGGTGGAATTAGAAGAATATTATTGAACTTAGTAGGTAATGCAGTGAAATTTACTGATCAAGGTGGTGTCACTATTGAAGTGAAATTAGTGGGTAAAACAAAAAATAGCGCTGAAGTACAATTCATCGTTCGAGATACAGGTATTGGAATTCCAGAGGATAAGTATGTTGATATTTTCAAAAAATTTAGTCGACTAACATCGAGCTATTCAGGAAAATATCCAGGTAGTGGGTTGGGATTATATAATGTAAATCAGATTGCCAATCGACTTGGTGGTATGGTGACTGTGAAAAGTGAAGTGGGCAAAGGAAGTGTTTTTACTTGTCAATTTCCCCTGAAATTGGGTGAAAAGGAAAAAGAAAATGATGGTGTCAGGTCTCCCGTTGACTAAATTAGAAGTTAGGGTGAGGGCAGTTCCCGTTCTCTAATTTAGTCAACGGGAGACCTGACACCATCATTTTCTTTTGTCACTGAATCCAGTAAATTCGAAATAATAGCAAAGCTGTCTGGAAGTAAAAATTGAGAGAGTCTTTGTTGGATAGCATCTTTTTGTGACCAGCACGTATCAATGGCTTTCTTCAGGGTCTCAGCATTAAGTAAGTCATCATCAATAATAAAACTATAGCCACGTTTTGAAGAGTATTCTGCATTTTCGATTTGATCTCCACGGCTTGCTTTTTTTGATAGTGGGACATGAATATGGTTTTTTTTCAATGCACTTAATTCAGAAAAGGTGTTCGC
>CAYUMZ010000307.1:0-2616 GCA_964446105.1 uncultured Gammaproteobacteria bacterium
GACTGCAATGAATTATGTTACTACGCGCATGAATGAAAAAGCCGATAATGTTACATTTTATGGGGAATCTTTTGGAGGAACAGTTGCCGCAGAAACTGCAGTTCAATTAAAAGAAAATTCAAATAAAGAAGTGAATGTATTCTTATCGAGAACCCCTAAATCTTTGTCTGATGCAGTCAAAATGATTAGGCTTGATGCTCTATTAAAGGGGCCAGCTATAAAAATATTACAAGAAGTCACTACCAAAATCAGCGAAAGTCAACTGATTAAAAATATTTTAGAAAGAGGATTTGGAGGAGACTTCGAAGCACAGCAAGCATTAAATAAATTAAATTCTGACAAAGTTAAGTGTTTACGTGTAGAAGGGGATCAAATAATTCATCAAGATGTGAACGTTGAACATAAAAACATGACGGTTTGCACCACAAAAGAAGCTGACAAACATAATGCTTCGCCCAGCGATTTATCACCTAAATGGGTAAGAGCAAAACCTACTGCTGTACAAGCATCTGGAAAAACAACCCCTGAACGAACAACAGGTTTTGTTCTACTTCGTGACCACGCCAATCCTGGATTTATTAAACCAGAACAACCCACTGCAACAGTAGCCAAAAAGCAATAAAAAATTAGGTCATCTAATTAGATTTAAACTCTTCTATTGATTTGCTGAGTACGCTACTATTTAGTGGTTGTTTTAACTAGAGCTCATGAATGAACTCTGTAAGCCCCCAATGTCCAAGGATGTGACAACATGCAGAAAATTGCTCAAGTCTATTATAAACGATGCCAAGAATATGGTTTGGATCCTATTCTTGTTCCTGAGATCGGGGGATTTTATGTTCAATTTGGGAAGCAAAAAGTATATTTTAAAGGAGGCGATATTTCGCTGAACAACGTGATAGGCGCAAATATATGTGCAAATAAGTATACTGCTAATCAGCTCTTGTCTAAAGAAGGAATACCAGTACCGAAGGCTAAAGCCTATACAAAAGAAGATTTTTATGAAGGAAACATGAACGTCAGCGACTTGAGATTTCCAGTCGTTATTAAACCAACCTGGGGTACTGGCTATGGAACTGACGTGATCTGCAATATTCCCAATGCAACAGAATTAGATAACCTGATGCGCAAATCCTATGAAAAATACCCTCTTCTCAGTATAGAAGAATACTATGGCAATTTAAAATCCTTTAGAGTTTTAGTTTTTAATGGTGAAGTTATTGCGCTAATGGAACGTGTGCCCGCACATGTGGTAGGAGATGGTAAAAGCACTATTCATGAACTTATAGAAAATGAAAATAAAAAGCGAGAAGAACCGAATTTAATAATGCCATATGGAAAAATCATTATGACAGAAGAAACTGACTTTATTTTTCGTGAGAAGAATATTCGTCCAACCGATATTCCTGCGGCGAATCAGAAAATTCCTATTCGATTGACTTGCAATGCTGCAGTGGGCGGGACCGTTATAGGCTTAGGGAGCACAGCAATTTGTAAAGAAAATGCTGACCTTGCTATCCGCGTCGCTAAAATACTCAATTTGCAATTGGTGGGACTTGATTTTCTTTGCGAAAACCTTCAAATTCCGATTAAAGAATCAGGCGGCTGCATTATTGAAGCGAATCATTCCCCAGACATTAGCGCTCACGAATATTCACCTGCAGGCGTGCCGTCTTTTCCGAGTAAGCATGTTATTAAATATTTGATTCGACAGCATCGTTGGTCATATCTTTGGAAAATGCTCCAGAAAAAAAACACCCAGAAAAAAGCATTACAAGTAGCAATTCTAGTATCATTTTTAATCTGGTTTTTGTTTGAGAGATTAATTCTCTCGGCCCACTAATGCGCTGGCCGTTCTTCCTAATTTTTGCCGTGAACAATTGAGGTCTCTTTTTGATCATTATTTTCAATAGTCGGCTCCTCATCAGGAGCATCACTATTCTTTAGAGCTTCAGCGACATCTCTCAGCGTATTGTAAATTTCCGTGTTATAATCACGTTGATTTTTTGGACGTATCTTAAAGAAAGAACCAGTAAAAGATTTATTATAGAGCGTATTGAAATATTCTTGAATTTCTTTAAAGGTGCTAACTATAACAGCATCATCTAGCAAGGTGACCGTCTCAGCAAGATAGCGACCCAGTATATTTAATATTTTTAAATGCGCATCACGATCTTCTGGATTGTACTTTAGATTATGTTTCTTCGCAAAATCTTTAAAAATACTTACCGAGGGTTTAACAAGAGTCAATACATGAGCTACATTGTACTCAGTCAGCTCTAAGCTTGGTTCTGATGATAATATAACTAACACATTAATTATTGTAAAATGCATCGCCAATGAGGGTCTTAATAAACGAGTGAGCAATTTACAGCAAGCTCGTCTCCTATCATCAGGGAGTGAGGCGTATGCCCAAATGGAGTAAAGTGTCCAACGATATTCTTGTGGAAATCCATACGTCCATTTGGTGTAGTTAGTCCAATAAGGGGCTTTTTTGGAATCTCTTTTTATATCACTGGCTTTTAGAAATACTAGTAATACTAAAAAATCATCGTGTTTAATGGCAGCTAATATTAGATCTATAGTTATTGTAAATTGAGTATTGTTCATAAGCGA
>CAYUMZ010000308.1:0-2616 GCA_964446105.1 uncultured Gammaproteobacteria bacterium
AACATTCAACGCCAAGGCAGAGCAAGTACAACATAGTTGGTATTTAATCGATGCAACAGGGCAAACCCTGGGTCGTTTAGCATCTGAGGTGGCTCACCGCCTAAGAGGAAAACACAAAGCGATTTATACCCCTCATGTCGATACAGGCGACTATATTGTTGTGGTCAATGCCGAAAAAGTCCGTGTGACAGGTAAGAAAAGCACCGATAAGGTGTATAACGACCATACCGGTTATATGGGCGGTTTGAAACCGATTACGTTTGAAAAGTTGATGGATAAAGCGCCTACCAGCGCAATTCAACGCGCGGTTAAGGGTATGTTGCCTAAAGGGCCGTTAGGTCGAGCGATGTTTCGCAAGCTAAAAGTGTATGCAGGAAGTGAACATCCTCATACAGCGCAACAGCCTCAAGTATGGGTTTTAGAGGACGGCAGTCAAGCTGCTTAGTTAATACTTTTTGTTTATGCATTGAGCGTAAACGTTTGTAATTTAAGAGAGACAATGTCATGGCAATGATTCAATATTACGGTACAGGTCGACGCAAAACAGCGACAGCAAGAGCCTTTTTACGACCAACCAAAGCCTTGGGTAAAACCGCTAAAACTTCTGAAGGCTCAGAAGGTCAGGGTTCTAGCTCAATGACTATCAATGGCATTACTTTAGACAATTATTTTCCACGCGAAACTTCTCGAATGATCGTTCGTGGGCCGTTTGTTGAAGCCAACCTTCCTTTAGATCGTTTTAACATGATTATTACGGTTAAAGGGGGCGGTGAAACAGGGCAAGCAGGCGCTGTTTGCCATGCAATTGCTCGCGCTTTAGTCAAGTACGATGAATCTCTGAAAAAAGTTCTGCGTAGCAAGGGATACATTACCCGCGATAGCCGAATGAAAGAACGTAAGAAGGTGGGTAAACCGGGCGCGCGTGCTAGTAAGCAATTCTCTAAACGATAATTTTATTCTAATAATATATTTCATTAGTGAATGATTCGTAGGATATACTCGAAGCGTTTGAGATTTCGAGTATTTTAATCGATGGGGGCATCAAGGGGGAGCTAGCTAGTTCCTTGCTTGAAAGTAGTTCTTGTCCGCAATTTTTAGTGAAGCAGAGCCACTCATCGATGTGAACTGCTTGGGGGTAGTAGATATGACAATGCTGAAGCGTTCTGTAATGACGTTATATTCTGGTGCTGCTGATATTCACAGTCACCGTGTTCGAATTGTATTAGCAGAGAAGGGTGTTACGGTTGATATCCTGAATGTTGATCTTGATGAACCTCCTGAAGATCTTATTGCTCTAAATCCTTATAGTACTGTTCCTACTCTCGTTGATCGTGAATTAGTGCTTTATAACGCGAATATTATTATGGAATATCTCGATGAGCGATTTCCCCATCCTCCTCTTTTGCCCGTTTATCCAGTTGCGAGAGCGAAAAGTCGATTGATGTTGTATCGTATTGAACGTGATTGGTATAAGTTGGCCAATGTTATTGAAACAGGTCGAGGCGCTGCAGTGGAGCAAGCCCAGACGGAATTGCGCGATAATTTAAAAAGCTTAGCCCCTGTTTTTGCAGAAATGCCTTACTTTTTGAGTGAAGAATTTTCATTAGTGGATTGCACGATTGGGCCTTTATTGTGGCGATTGCCTCATTTAGGAATTGATCTCGGTAATCAAGCTAAACAAGTGGCGGCCTACGCACAACGAATTTTTAAACGAGATACATTTCAGGCAAGTTTGACGGAAACAGAAAGAGAGATGCGTGAAAAAAATGTCGCCTAGTCGCCCCTATCTTTTAAATGCACTGTACGAATGGATTCTTGATAATAATTGTACCCCTTATGTCGCTGTGAATGCTTTGTATGAAGGTACCATTGTGCCGCAAGAATATGTAAAAGGTGGGCAAATTATTCTTGATGTTCAGCCATCGGCCGTTCATAAATTTTCGTTAGGAAAAGATGTACTACAATTTTCTGCTCGATTTGGTGGTGTTTCTCGCGATCTGTATATTCCCATTCCTGCCATTACAGCGATTTATGCAAAAGAAACCGGAGGCGGAATGGTTTTTCCTGCTAATGAATACGATGAAGTTGAAACAAGTGGTGGAAATCAAACTGTAGGAACCCCTGAAAATAATCAGGGTGCTGGATCAACTTCTCCTTCAGGTTCTGGTCCAAAAAAACCGAATCTTCGAATTGTAAAATAAATCATTAAACCTACAAATGTTGATTTTTAGTGCTGAAAACAGCTAGTGGTTCCCCAAAATGTTCGGCTTAGGTAGCGCGTTATTTATCCGCTGATCCTAGCTCAAAATCTAACAGTTGCCATTCCTGTCAACTTCCTGCCGGATACGACGCAAATCTCTGGATCAATGCATCACATCGTCAATCCCCCCCCCCCGTTCCTAAATCCCACGCCAAACCTGGGATGCGGGGCATAAAAAAATTTGCGGCGCAAATGCGTCGCAAATGCGCCGCAAATATTTGACATTTTTGGTTTGGGGAAGTAGTATATAGCTATGAGTACTACCCCAAACATTAAGCTTATTTTGAGCGAAGGCGAAAGCTTTAAGGTTGAGTTCAAAGCGAACAACACCAACATAGACCGTGAAATAGTGGCAT
>CAYUMZ010000309.1:0-2612 GCA_964446105.1 uncultured Gammaproteobacteria bacterium
TGTAAGTAGCACAATTCTTCGAATGTTTTGTCTAAGTAGCCAGTTAATTAGAAAATCACAATATACAATTTGTGGGCCATCGTAATCGAGTAGAGTGCCGTCGACATCTATAAACGGTAAGACATTCGCTGATAAATCGATGTCCTCTTCTTCATTTGAAGTCAACTCTTGAGCCTTCATTTTCCTCTCAATTCTAATAAAATAAGGGTGATAATATAGGAAAAGGAGTAAATTTGCAACTTTTTGATTAATATGGTGATATATACCACCGTAAATAAATAAAAACAATAAAATGTGCTATAATTATATCGAAGAGGTAGGAGTAAGTCGTAATGCGAGAATCAACAGTATCAGCTGATGGTTTTGGAAAGACTGGAATGACTGAAGGTAGGTCCAGATTCCCTAATTTAATGCCCGATTTTTCTAGATATCCCATTGATGACCAGAAAAAATTAGCTGAATTGATGGGTAAATTAGGGCCAGAAAACTTCATGCTTCAAGGCTGGATAAATGATCCAGAACTCAGTAAATTTTTGACTGTTTATAATTCGGAAGCTACGGTACTCGCTGAGCGTCTAGATATGGCTTATGCAACTTATGTTCGAACTTCTGAGTTATTAAAGTTAGATTTTGAGCCTTCGGAGAGAACGTTTTTAGAATATCTGCAATCAACAGCTCTTCAACATGTCGGTAGAATACTCAATGTAGAGACTAGCGATCTGTCTAAAATTACCGAATTAATGCATGAGAGGTCAAGACATCGACTATCAGATTATCAATATCTACCAGGAAAAGCTACAGATTACTGGCAGCCGTTTAAGGTACAAGTTACTAAACATAATGTTGATATTAAAAAAATGAAAACTATGCTTGGCACATCTAGAATTTTTGGATTGTTTCAAAATTTTCAAAAAGCAAAGCTGTATGTTTTTGAAAATAAAATGCTCTTTTTGAGTAAGGCATTTAATCAATTAAATAAATTAATAGTAGAAACAGAAAAGGCTATATTAAAGTCATCCGAACACGATAAACCCCATCTTAAAAATAGATTAATGATATTGAAGCTGATGATGGAAAATACTGTTGATACATTCTCAAATTCTTGTAAAGTTAAAAATAGAAATGAAAGTTATTACTATTTATCTGCGATAGAAAAAGATAAGGGTATCCTTAAAAATTTGCAAGTTCAGAGGGCCGATTATTGGGCCGAACTTCCTCTTGAAAGAATTAATTACTTATTCGGGAAATCTCGTGAGTACGACTTAACTCCTGAATCTTTACGAACCGTAAATCTAGATTCATTATGGAAAGATATTCAACTTAATGCAACTTATATTCATGACCCAAGACAACGAGATAAATTCAGGGTTATCGTTCATGATAAGAAATTAATTAGAGAAAACAAAACTAATGATCTACACAATTCAGTGTTTACTACAAATGAAATGACGGGGCATAAGGGGGAAGGGCAGTGTGCATTCACTCTGAATATACGAGGTGAGTTATTCGTATTTAATCATCTGAGTATGAAACCCGATCAGAATAATCAGGTATTCGCTCATTCAAGTATGAATGCCAGCGATATTGTAGTCGCCGCAGGTGAAATGACTGTAAATAAAGAAGGGCAGGTGACCTCAATTAGCGACTACAGTGGCCATTATCAGCCCACTCCTTATAATGTTTATCTTATGATCAAGCACTTAAAGAAACAGGGGATGGATATTGATAATATCGATGTAATATTAATGACTCAAGTCGATGGAATTAGTGGAGCGAAGGAAGGAGAGGCATACCATTATAAAGGAATCGACGTATTTAATCATTTTGAAAATTTAGAAAAGAGATTTAATATTGGCCTGTATCGAAATAGTCAGCAAGTGCAAACAAATGCAACATTGAATGATCTATTGGAGTATATTAAAAAAACAGATAGAAACACACAAGATCCTCTATATAAAGTTCAATATATGAAGGACGCTATATTTCAGAAAATCACATCATCGCATAACCATGTGGGTATTACTCAAGCAAAAAACCAGATTGCAAAGAATGTTCTCTACAATCTCATCGAATTTAATAAAGGTGCCATGTCTGAGGATGCTTTATTGAAAAACTTGAATCAACAGAAAAAACAACTTAAGGCACTCGGTATATCAGACCGAAGTACATTGGTGAAAAAAATTGATTCGATTGCCAATAAATTGAGGGCTTTGCCGTCAAAAGCTTCTCATTAACTAGAGTAGCAGATTTACTTGGTAAAGTTGCTCAGAATCCAGAACAACTGCAACGCGCTGTTGAGAAAATCATGAAAAAAATAGATGTATGTGAAAATGAATTTAGAGCTGGTTCAGGCATTCAAGCTAGAAACAGATGAGTTGTTAGAAGATTTTTTGCTATTATTGCAATTCAAGAAATAAAAAAGTATGAAAAGAAGAAAATATACTGTGGAAGTATATTGATCACTAAAGTAACCTTGTGAAAGGTGTAAGAGGGTTCGCTGCTCAAGATAATCGAGCTGCGCTTCCAAAGTGGGTATCGAATAAGATTGTCGGGCCAGCACCTGTTTAAGTAGAACCACCTAAACCGATGACGTTGACTGATGCGGCAGATAT
>CAYUMZ010000310.1:0-2609 GCA_964446105.1 uncultured Gammaproteobacteria bacterium
GAGAAGTCGATAATATTGCGTTCGAGATAAACGCTTGTGCGTTGTTCAATCGAGTCCGAAATTTCTTCAGTGGGATTTTTGCAGTAAAGAATCATTGAATTGAGTGGGTTCGGTTGTTGTTTAAAATATTCAATAACATAATCAGTATCGATCGTTTCATCATCTTGAGAAGCGACGAAAAATACAGGGATATCCACTTTCATTTTAGAAGCCATTTTCATGACTTCAGAAGCTTGATATGAGGGATTGTAAGAGTGAGAGTTATATTTTGTGTAGTTAATCTGATTCGAGATTTGATACCATTTTGCCTTTTTTGAAATCCAGGTAAAAAGTCGAATGATTTTTAATAAATGCGCTTTTCGATTTCTGGGTTTTAATCCCGGTGCAACCAGGATCATTGCGCGACAATTTTTTGCCTGTTGATGTAATAATATACTTAATGCGCCACCCAGAGAGTAGCCGGCAATGTAGAAATCATCGACGATTGCGGAAGTAGATTTTATAGCATTTGCAACCGTGTCTAGCCAGTCTTTACGATGAATGGTTAATAAATCCCCTGGTACAGTACCATGCCCTGGCAACAAAACGCCTCGCACTAAATATCCTTGCTTAAGAAAATGTGCGCCAATATCACGAACACTAAATGGACTGTCGTAAAGTCCGTGCACTAATAGAATGCCTCGTTCGTACCGTTCACTAGGATAGGGTCTCCATTCGAACGGCGCATTGGCTTCAATGATTTTTGAGGCTTGAGAAGGATCGAGATCTGCGCGATGCTGAGTAATTAGCATGCGAGCGTCTTCAATGTACTCATCAAAAGGGGTGTTGGATTTCAGCAGGTTGTGTTCCGCCCCGGTGGGTTCGTGAATGCGTCCGATCATGGTTCTGTTCCGCTTGTTTCTGCCAGAGGAATCACTATAATCTAAATTTGCTATTAAATCACCAGCGGTTTTAGAAATATGAAACGTTTTTACATACTATCCTCTTTGTGCTTTTTGGCCTTTTTGGAAGATGTGTTTGCTGCCAAGCTAGGTCCCAGTTATGGTGAAATTGCCGATAATTTGTTAGGCCCTGTTGCAGGAATGATTTCGATCGTAAGAGCGATTAGTATCATAGCGGGTGTATGTTTGATTTTATCTAGCTTCGTCAAATTCGGTGATTATCGTCGTAATCACCATGAAATTTCTCTGGCGCTTGTCATTACTCAGCTTCTTGCTGGTGTGTGTCTCGTCATTGTCGGGTTTATTCCATTTAAGGGCATGTAGCATTATGATGAAACGAATTATCCTACTTGGTGCGCCAGGATCAGGTAAAGGTACACAGGCTCAAAAGCTATGTAAGCACTACAACATTGTTCAAGTTTCTTCTGGTGATATGCTGCGTGCGGCAGTAAAAGCCGGTGAAAATCCAGAATTAAATTCCACCCTGGCTCAATTAGGGCGCAAAGTGAAAGCTGTGATGGCCGCGGGTGAGTTGGTTGCGGATGAACTGATTATTGATCTTGTGAAAGATCGACTAAAACAGTCTGATTGTCAAAACGGATTTATTCTTGATGGATTTCCTCGTACTTTAGATCAAGCGCGAGCGCTGCTTGATGCGGGAATTACCATAGATTATGTTGTTGAAATTGCAGTCGAAGACGAAGAGATTGTACACCGATTGAGTGGTAGGCGCGTACATCAAAATTCAGGAAGGGTTTATCATATCGATTATAATCCACCTAAAATATCCGATACTGATGATGTGACGGGTGAAAAGCTTATTCAACGAGATGACGATAAAGAAGATACCGTACGAAATCGATTAAAGGTTTATCATGATCAAACCAAACCGTTGATTAATTTTTATAAGACCTTAGGTCAAACAAATCACAATGGTCCACGATATTATACTATTCCTGGTATTGGCTCTATCGATGAGATATATCAGAGAATTAGAGGGGTTTTGGAATAAGGAGGATTCATGTCATCTATTATTGAAGTTACTAGTCAGAATTTTGATCAGCTTGTGTCACAGAATAAATTGATCATATTAGATTTTTGGGCTGAGTGGTGTGGTCCGTGTAAAAATTTTAGTCCTATATTTGCCGAACAAGCACAGCGGCATCCTGAGATCTTGTTCGGATCGGTAAATGTTGAAGAACAAAATGAATTAGCTCGTGAGTTTGATATTCGTTCTATTCCGTTTCTAATGATATTGAAAGAAAACACCTTGATTTATGGAGAGGCCGGTGCATTGTCAGGTGCTGCATTTGAAGAGTTGATTCAAAAAGCCATTTCAGTCGATGTGAATTCTTAATCTCTAGTAACCAGTACGCACATTAAGCGAAATAGGGTATTTGTTTCAAATGGCAAATAGTTGTAATCCCTGCTACTCAATCAGTCCTTAGCTAGACTTTGTATAATGATTAGATGTGGTTTGCCTCGAGCGCAATATGGCAGCTGTTTCATAGTGTAAATAGTTGCAATCCCCACTAGTCAGTCAGCACTTAGCGAGAATCTGTAAAATGATCAGATTTTGTCTAGATTGGGTGAAAAGAATCTTTTTAAAACCGGAGTTTGCTCTTGTAAATGAGGATTTTAAAAAGATTCTTTTTGCCCGAGATAGGC
>CAYUMZ010000311.1:0-1647 GCA_964446105.1 uncultured Gammaproteobacteria bacterium
TTTACGCTTCATGTCTATTTCATACAATGGATCATTTGGATCTTTTTTATTTCTTTCACTACGCAAATTATAAGCCGCACTACTCACAACATTGATTTGAAAACGATCAGCTGGCTTATCAATCTCATAACCATCAGCCAAACCTTTACGAAATACAGTGACACCTTCTGAATATAAAACGCTAAATTCTTCAAATCCATCTTCAGCATTATAACCTCCCCTTTGAGGAAGTGATAACAATAAATCAGTTCGACGACAAAGGTCTTCTTCTTGTGCTCCTGCACCATGACCATAACCGCCACCGACATGATGTTGATTAGCCATATTTAATACGCCAACTTTATGCCCTTTCTTAACGAGGGTTCGAGCAGCTTCTAAACAATCTTGATCAACAACTTCGATGACACAATTAAGCTCGGCATTATTCTGCGATTTCAGCCTATCAATTCGAATAGGTCTTGCAGGTTTTGGTTGAAAATGCTCATTAGGATCAGCTAAACAAAGGAGTGTATGTGCCTGAACTAATTTTCGTACATGATGACAAACTAAAGATTCTTCATGCAATGCGATAAAACGATCTGGATTCCACTGAAATTCTCCTAATGCATTACGTATCGCTGCTATATTTCCAAGATGGATGGGCACATTTCTTAATTTGTCAATGACATTCGCTGTTCTTATTGCGTATGCCCGCTCTTCGCCTTTCAAATACAATTCTGCCAATAGACGCAATCTAAAATGGGATACCGTCTCAATAACAGTATATCGGCCATCTATCCAAGGCTCTTTGCTTAAATATCCTTCTTCTTGATCATCAGCTTTTAAAAAGCCAGGAACATCGTGAAATAGTGCCAACAATCTATCATAATTTTCACTTGCAATAGAAAATGTTATTTTACCGCCTGTAATTTGTTTTATTATCACCTTGCCTTCGAAGTCCGGATACAGATCCTTCAGCTTCTGCTCAATTGTTCTACCCAAATCCTTCGATTTTATTTGCCCTCTAACAGGGGATGGCACAACTGTTCGGCCGTCTTTAGTTTCTTCTGGTCCTTTCATATTTGTTCTCCAAGTGGTTATTTAAAAGGCTGATTTTGCCTTTTTCTTAGGGAAATATCAACAAAAAACGGGCATTCCGACCTTTTTTCACTGGCTTATTCAGCCAGCTGTGTTACACTTCGATTCCCTGAGTTGATGAGAGAAAAAGATGTCTCAATACATTTATACGATGCAGCGATTAAGTAAAATCGTTCCACCGAGTCGCTATATTCTTAAGGATATTTCGCTGAGCTTTATTCCGGGTGCCAAAATCGGTGTGCTGGGTTTGAATGGTTCTGGTAAATCGACCTTATTACGCATTATGGCGGGTGATGATAAAGAATTTGCGGGTGAAGCGCGCCCTCAACCTAACATCAAAATTGGCTATTTGCCCCAAGAACCACAGCTCGATCTTCAAAAAGATGTACGCGGAAATGTTGAAGAAGGCATTGCAGAAATTAAATCGCTCGTGGATAAATATGAAGCGATCAGCATGAAATTTGCAGAACCGATGAGCGATGATGAAATGAATAAACTCATCGAAGAACAAGGTGAATTGCAAACTAAAATCGAAGCAGTCAATGCCTGGGATATTAATTACAAATTAGA
>CAYUMZ010000311.1:1657-2591 GCA_964446105.1 uncultured Gammaproteobacteria bacterium
GCAGCAGATGCATTACGTTTACCAGCCTGGGATGCCGATGTCTCAAAATTATCGGGCGGAGAAAAACGACGCGTGGCATTGTGTCGATTATTATTATCTGAACCCGATATGTTATTGCTCGATGAGCCAACAAACCATTTAGATGCAGAAAGTGTTGCATGGCTAGAACATTATTTACAATCTTTTCCAGGGACTGTTGTTGCCATCACTCACGATCGTTATTTTTTAGATAATGCGGCACAATGGATTTTAGAACTCGATCGCGGTGAAGGTATTCCTTATCAAGGTAATTACACGAGCTGGCTAGATCAAAAAGAACAGCGCCTAATTATGGAAGGCAAACAACAAGCAGCTCACGAGCGAGCCATTAAAGCTGAATTAGAATGGGTTCGACAAAATGCAAAAGGCCGTCACGCAAAAAGCAAAGCGCGATTACAACGATTTGAAGAATTAACGTCTAAAGAATTTCAACAACGTTGTGAAACTAATGAAATTTATATTCCACCTGGACCTCGTTTAGGTGATTTAGTGATTGAAGGCCAAGGGCTCAGTAAAAGTTTTGATGGGCGTGTGCTGTTCGAAAATCTTAATTTCCGATTACCCCCTGGAGGAATTTTGGGTGTCATCGGTCCTAATGGCGCAGGTAAATCGACATTATTACGAATGATCACAGGAAAAGAAGAACCTGATGAGGGCACATTACGCATTGGCGATACCGTGCAGCTCGCTTACGTCGATCAAATGCGAGATCATCTTGATGATAATAAAACAGTATGGGAAGAAATTTCGAACGGCCAAGACATTATTCAAGTTGGCAAGGTAGAAATGCCATCGCGTGCGTATGTAGGTCGATTTAATTTCAAAGGATCTGATCAACAAAAACGCGTGGGTGAATTATCAGGCGGTGAACGCAATCGAGTGCATCTTGCTAAAT
>CAYUMZ010000312.1:0-2582 GCA_964446105.1 uncultured Gammaproteobacteria bacterium
AAAACAAGAATGTCAATATTTGAACTCATAAAAAGAAAAGCTAAAAGATGGTCTTATCACCGGCCTCATACCACCATAATTACTACAAGCCATGACAGTGGTCGACTCTCAAGATATGACACTTGCAATGAAATTCTTAACACTAGCTGGTGGATTCATTACAGTAGTCGGTGTACCCACCGCAATAGATAGTGTCTCTATTTTCTATGAACATTCGGTACACGCAGCGCTCACTCTTCACCGATTAGGACCGATGAGTCAAATAACGAATATGAAATTATTATCCTATGTACGTCCTGATTTATATGGGCATGTAAAAGGCGTTGTAACCGCTCATCCAAAAGCAAATGCTCTTGAACTGTGGCCCATTTTTACAAAAGGCTATACCAGCACCACAAAAGGAGATGTCGTTGCAAGAACATCCACCTCACTAAGATCCTATTTAGCTATTGTTTCTGCACCGGTTTCAATGAAACGTCTTGGCCAAAATGAATTCGCAACAGCACGTGAAGTTGTACTATTTTACGAGAATGCAAAACAAACAGCAGCGTTGAAAGCAGTTTCTAGACGTGAAATCGGTAAAGGCGATACAACCTCTCTTCAAAGTTGAAGAACACTCGAAGAATTTGAAGCCCTCGCGAATAATATTGCATGGGATGCTAAAGGCAAAGACAACCGCGCCATTATTAGCACCATGATCACAACACAACGTGAAAATAAATTCTTTAATCGAAAAAAAGTACGCGTAGTCAAATGCAAACAATTTACTTTTAAAGATCTTGTGCAAATATTAGAACTCTCACCTTATTTAGAAGAACTCGATTTATCAGGGAGTACACTCACTCGAGATATTACTAATGTGAATACAAATATTTTTACAATACTCGTTGAATGTTGTGCCAATACAATTAAAAAAGTGGTACTCAACGAAACTGTGGTTTCTTCTTCCGTTGTCATTAAAGGCCATTTATTACCGGCGCTCACACATTTTGAAGCGCGTGGATGTCCACAATTGACCTCTCTATCGCTCATTAATTCTCGTCTTGAGACTTTGGATATTGAGGGCAGCACAAATTGCGAAACCTTATCCTTTGAATACAGCGCTGAAGACGCTCTCATTCGCCCACTCGAAGAAGAGCGTCCGCTAAAAACTTTTAATATCCGCGGCTGTACCAAACTCAGAGGCGCCGACATCACCGGCGTGCTCGACCGCTCGCCTTTTCTCACCGATTTTATTCACGGCGGCAACCAAGAATTCAACGCCCGCAGCTTTGCCTACTTTGCCTTCCAGCAAGGCCGATTTAACCGGCGGATTTTCGAATCCATGATCCAAAACGGCAAACTCAAGCTCTACGGCTTGCCTTTCCAAGACAAGCATCTCACACAATTCCAGACGTGGCTGGGTGCGGCCAATGCGCCTAAAGTTAGGGAAGTTAACGACAGAGGCTGTTGCAGAACGACGCGGCTCGGTATGGTGGATTTTGTGTTTAAGCAGGAGAATGTGCAGAGGTTGGAGTATGGTGGGCCTGTTCGTCCATGGCGAGCGTGTGGTTCAAATGAAGAATGGAACATGGGGATCAAAAATCCTATCTCTCTCATTCTCACAATGACCGATGGCGCCATCGGTGCTTTTTCAAAAAGAGTACCAATCAATGCACGAAATCCAGGTGCAGTTGAGTTTAATATCAAAATGCCCGATGAATCAGCAAAAGATGTAACGAGCTCCAATTATAGAAAAGAGGCCAATGCAAAACCTGATACAAAACCCTTAGTTTTACCCTCAGGTTTTGATGCCGTCAGTGCCATTGAAATGCCTGATGGAACATTGTTGGTATCATTACAAGAAGATGCTTCAGTAATCAGTCCTTCAAGCTTTTTAATGATCTTAGATCCTATTACCCGAGCCACTCGTCCCCTCGATATTCCTGAAGTCCTATCGTTTGGGGGTCATTTGTTATTGCTCAATCCAACAACTTTTGCTTTACATTCTGATCGTTTATATATTATTCAAAAAGAAAAATCAGGATGGAAACTTAAACAATCAATACCAGGAGCACACTGTGATTTTGCTTCGGTTTCAAATGGCAAAGATCTAATGGCGTACAGTATTCGTGAAGATAATAATACTCTTCTTTGTTTGATGAACTTTCATAGTGGTGAAAATCTTGCCACTCAACGATTTAAAAATTGTACGGTGAAACCTGTTCTTTTTCTCAATGATGATCAATTCATGTATTATGATGGCGACTTCTATTCGGTGTTCAACTACAGCACACTCGAAATTATTAAATTAAAAAAACACGATAAAGCGACAATCAAAGATCCAAAATATGCATGGGCAACTTTTTTACCAACTGGTGAGCTATGCGTATGCAATGGACAGGCTACTGAAGTATTAAATCCGACAACCTACTCACGATTATTTTTATTATACAATCGAATTAACATGAGTTATTCTCGTGGCAATATACATTCAACAGTAATTACTCACAATGGAAACCAGCTTTTCCTCGACGAATATGGTAAACTTTTTAATGCCGCCCAAAGATTTTTTATCATGGATTTAAGATTCAGGCTGCAAC
>CAYUMZ010000313.1:0-2536 GCA_964446105.1 uncultured Gammaproteobacteria bacterium
TACTTTTTGATAAAACTGCACGGACTATCACCATTCAAGATAATGGAATTGGAATGAGTCATGATGAGCTTATTGCCAACATTGGTACCATTGCAAAATCTGGTACACGAGAGTTTTTAAATAATCTCACCAAAGATCAAGCTAAAGATCGTCAAATGATCGGACAATTTGGTGTGGGATTTTATTCTGCGTTTGTTGTCGCTGACAAGGTGACTGTGATAACTCGACGAGCAGGATTAGCTCAAGATCAAGGCGTACGTTGGGAGTCTGATGGACAAGGCACTTACACAATGGAATACATTAATCGTCCACAACGTGGTACCGAAATAATTTTACATCTTAAAAAAGATGAAGATGAATTTTTGGATGGCTACCGATTAAGAAATATAATCAAAAAGTACTCTGATCATATTTTATTACCGATTGTAATGGATCGTGAAGTGGAAGTGAGTTCAGATGAACAAAAAGAAGGTGAAAAGCCACAAAAACGAATTGAAGAAGAAGTTGTCAACCAAGCAAAGGCACTCTGGACATTACCTAAATCACAAATTACCGATGAGCAATACAAAGATTTATATAAGCATGTTTCGCATGATTTTGATGAACCATTAGCTTGGGCTCATAATAAAGTTGAAGGTCGACTTGATTACACCAGTCTATGAGTTGTTCCAAACAGATCACCTTTCGATTTATTTAATCGCGATTCACGTCATGGTCTGAAATTGTATGTGCAACGTGTATTCATTATGGATGATGCAGAGCATCTGCTGCCAAGCTATTTACGATTTGTACGCGGTATTGTTGATTCTAACGATTTACCATTAAACGTTTCACGAGAACTTTTACAAAGCGATAAGGTGATTGATCAAATTAAAACTGCGTGTACGAAACGAATTTTGGATCTTTTAGAAAATATAGCGACGAATGAGCCAGAAAAATATTCTACATTTTGGACTCAATTCGGAAATGTACTCAAAGAAGCACCCGCGGAAGATTACGAAAATCGCGAAAAAGTTGCAAAATTATTCCGATTTGCTTCTACACACACTGACACACCAGATCAAACAGTATCCTTGAGTGATTATGTTAGTCGAATGAAACCTGATCAAGATAAAATTTATTATGTGACTGCAGAAACATTCAATGCGTGTAGAAATAGCCCTCATTTGGAAATTTTCCGCAAGAAAGGTATTGAAGTATTATTCTTGATGGATAGAGTTGATGAATGGTTAGTTGCTCATCTTAACGAATTTGATGGCAAGAAACTGCAATCGGTTAGTAAAGGCGATGTAGATATCGGTACATCGGAAGAAGAGAAAGATGCTGAAAAACAAGTTGAAAAAGACTTTGATAGTGTATTGAAACAAATGAAGGACGCATTAGGCGAAACCAAAGTTAAGGAGATTAGAATCACTCATCGGTTAACCGATTCACCGGCCTGTTTGGTCAGTGATGAGAATGAAATGAGTGCTCATTTACAACGGATGTTAAAAGCAGCAGGACAGAATTTCATGGATTCTAAACCGATTCTTGAAGTCAATCCAAAACATCCGTTTATCATTCGCCTCAAAAGTGAACAAGACGATGAAAACTTTTCTCGTTGGACTCATGTCATTTTTGACTCCGCATTACTCGCGGAAGGTGGGCAATTGGAAGATCCAGGCACGTATGTGAAGCGAATCAATCAATTGTTGAGCCAGTAAAGTGGTTAGTGGGAAGGGGGCAAGTATTGACCCCTTCCCATATCTTATAATTTCCTTAGACTTGACCCATTTATTAATTTAATGGATTATGCGTTAAGACGCTGAATCAATAAGGAAATTCGATGAAAAAACTGCTCATGATTAGTTTGGCTTTTTCGACAAGCCTTGCATTGGCAACAAATAACCCTTCCATTCATTTACTTCAACTTAAATCTTCACATTCACCATCAAGAACAGTCGCTGCAATGCCTATTAAGCTAACACCTGCCGTATTTGAGATGCAGCGCACTCGAAATGTTCATCTCAAAAAATCCACACGAAACACGGTTGAAGACCATTTACCCTCTGAAGTCAATTTAACGATGAATGGAGTACCCGTATTAGATCAAGGGTCGTATGCAACTTGTGTCACATTTGCTGTCACCGCTGCAATAGATGCTCAAATCAACAAAGGCGACTACATTAGTCAACTGTGTTTATTACAGTTAAGTCGTAGTGTGATAGAAAACACGTTTTGGCATAGCTTGTGGGAGGGAAGTTCTATCAGAATATTATTATCGTACCTTTCACAATATGGGGTCATGACTACCGATTATCAAAAAAAAGGGTTTTGTAATAATGTTCAAACATATCCTCTAACTTACAACGAAAAATATTTGAAACATAAAATGACTCCTGCTCAATATCATGCTCATAGTGTAGACATCTTTAGAAATTATGAAATCGAGCCACAGATATTATTTAATTTCACTCATATCTATTCTATGGAGGGTGGGCCAGACCGAATTCTAACTATAGGTAACAATAGTGATGGCTGGATAACACCCGAAGCC
>CAYUMZ010000314.1:0-2535 GCA_964446105.1 uncultured Gammaproteobacteria bacterium
GGGATAAGTTTAGCACAAAAAAGACAGGAGGATGGTGTTAATACCATCCTCCTTATCTGATTTAATGGTCAAACTATAAACGCACAGATAGGCTATTAAAGTTTTGCTCTATCAAATCATAGCTGTCATCTCGTGGGATTAAACGAAATTGAGCTTGATTTGCTTTTAAAACATCACAAATTTCAAGGCCCGCATGATCATCAGGATATTCATGCCCAGCTTTAGCTCTTTGCTTAGCATCATATGCATAATAACCATAATCAAGACTCAAACCAGTGGTAAGCTGTCTAGCTGAGTTCAGATTACCATCATTATAGTCATTGATGGCTTGGTTATTTTTCACAACCGCTAAAGCTAAGTGAAGATCATTATGAATGTCTTTGAGGTAACCTGAAACATCGATATATTTATCTCGTAGGGACTTATAAATATCATCGATATTTTTAGTAGCCGCTTGAATCAGGGTCAAATCGTTTTTTCCAGAGACAACAAATTGCCCGTAATATGCAGCAGCGAGATTGTACTTCAATAATAACTTCAGAGCGAAACGGTAACTTTTAAATTCACTTTCGCGATTGTTTAAAAAGCTAACCAATTTACCCTTATTGAAGCTTTCAACTTCACGCAAACCTGCTTCAGCGGCTGCTATAGCTGCAGCGTAATCCTTGTGTTTACAAGAATTAGCGCATGAATCTATAGCTTCCTTCAAAGCTTTAATATCGTGATGCTGTGCATAAGATTTTGCAACCGCTAGGCTTGTTTTTAAAACTAACTGTAACGCAATTCCAACAAGACCACCGACAGCTACACCACCTGTTGCAGCAGAGCCTACTTGAGCAATAAACTCTGCAGCATCATGAATATTATCAAGAGTTTCTTGAGCATTACGTTTCTTTTTACGTAATGATAAATCATTAACCCTGCTGACTAATCTAGCGAAGTCATTAGTATCGCTTACAGGAATATGAACCTGAAAATTGTCTAATGACGCTGACTTAAGTACTAATTTAGATCTCATTTCTGATACCTCCACGTTGATTTACCGAGTGCCGATGCGATTGCATCGATCACGGTTCAACGGTAAGAAGTTCAGAGATTATTTAATATTCGCAAAATAACGTAAAATATTGCTTTAATAAGGCATTTTTATTAAGTACTCTTGCGTAATATGGAGATTGGTAGAAATCTGCGTACGTAAAACCCCGTATAAAAATGAGGTTTAAAGAAAAGATTTTGAGCTTAGTTAAATTATGGTGTTATTATAAACATTTTAAATTTATAATGATAAATAATAGCTAAGAAAGGTGTAAACAGTTACGTAATTTTACCGATTGGTTTACGGGTTTATATTATGGTAAGGTTTTGTCGTGTATAGTTATTATGCAATGAGGAGTCATCATGAAAAGCACTTCTAATGTAGAGTCAAGTAATGGAGGGGAATCCCTGATCAACAACCCTTTTAATATTTCAGCCTATTTACAACAACCGGAATTTCAGCGTTTACGTTCGGAATTTGAAAGAATTCTCGATGATTATTTACTAAAATCAACCCAAGCTCGAGAAGATGAAATGCCTAGCTTGATACACGATACCACTAAACATATTAATACAATCTTGAAAAAAGCAGCTACTTTTACTAGAAATTTACAAGATGTAAATGATATTGATGATAATTAAAAAGTTTCAAATTCGAAGGCAGCTTCTAGTTAGCTAGGAGCTGCTTTTTTGATTCTCTCTTTATTACTAAGAAGTATATCCTTTAATTATACGTATTTATTACTGATAATTTTTTTTAAAATATAAGTTAGCCTATATCTGCATTCATTAATTAACCGGATTAGGAGGCAATATGTGTAGCGCCAAAAAAAATTACGAAAGTTTAAATAAATTATCGTCATCTAAAAACGCCAATATGTTGGATGCTTTTGTTGAGCAAGCAGAATTCCAACAATTACGGGCTGAATTCGAAAAAATTCTTGACGTATATCTGGAAAAGTCAAAAATGTTGACAGATGATGAATTACCGCATTTTGTTAAGGAGACTATCATGAAATTAACTTATGTATTGTGCAATTCGGCAATAAATATTAGAAGTAAACAATGGGCTAATAAACGATGAAAAAACTTATTATTAGCTACGTGTCAATTAATGTGGCAGGATTGTAGCATTAGTTGACACCTGGCTATTCGTCCACTTCGGAGAATTCATTAAGTTGAGTATGCAGTGAAGAAATCATTGAGCTCGTTACTTTCGACATTAATTCTATTTTAGTTCTGGAGTTAAACCTTTTTTTGAGTTTATCAAGGTAAATTTCTACGGTACGTTGGGATAGATGGAGTTCATTTCCACTTTGTTTTGCAGATAACCCATCATGAAGTAATATCAAACACTGTGCTTCTCGGCGAGTCAACTCCAGGTCTTCGCCATCAAAAGTGACTGTGTAGATATTATTTTTTTGAGGATTTACTTTATCTAGTGTTTCACGATTTCTTTGAAAAAGGGCGTGAAAGTTTTCGAGAGAGTTATCGGATAGT
>CAYUMZ010000315.1:0-1741 GCA_964446105.1 uncultured Gammaproteobacteria bacterium
TCGCCATTATCGGAGCAACGATATGGCTAGCAGGAGTGCATACCACTTATACCTATAAATCCTACACTACCTATATGGATGAAGCTGTTAGTGGATTAAGTGAGAAAGCGCCCGTTAAATTTAATGGAGTAGAAGTGGGATTTGTTGACACTATAAAACTCAATCCGCGCAACCCTCAACAAGTTCGTTTGACCTTAAAAATCCAAGAAAATACGCCCATTAACGAATCCACCCGATCGTCTTTACTCGCGCAAGGCATTACAGGAATCACATTTATTGGCCTAACAGCAGAGAAAACTCAAGCGCCTAAACTAAAAAAATTACCTGGGGAAGAGTATCCTGTTATTCCTTCAAAACCCTCTTTTTTGTTTCGTATCGATCAAACGATTCAATCACTCTCTGACAATTTATCCTCTGTTGCAAATAATCTTAATGATTTAATGAGTCAGGATAATAAAGCTTCTATTAAACAAAGCTTGAAAAACTTTCAAGAAATTACTGCGACCTTCGAAAAAAACACGAAAAATATCGATGACACTTTAATATCTTTGCGAAAATTAATGGATAATAGTGCGGTTGCCAGCGATAAATTACCCAAGATAATGACCCAACTAGAATCTACCTTGAGCGCAGGTAGACAAAGTATGCAAAGTTTATCACAACAAACATTGCCAGCTGCCGATCAGATGATTTTGAAGTTTAAACGTTCATTGGATAATATTGAAGAACTAACGAATGAATTAAATAATAATCCTTCCATATTAATTCGTGGTAAAGCAGCACCTGTCAAAGGCCCAGGAGAAAAATAGTATGGTTAAAATATCCATCTCGTTATTAAGTCTTCTCTTGGTGAGCGGATGTAATTTATTTTCTCCTCAGAAAACACCCGAAATATCAAGTTATACTTTTTCCATTCATTCTAGGCATTATCATGCTTCAACACCTAATGCGAAAAGAATTGCGGTGTTTGTTAATACACCCACAGCTATAACTGGTTATGATTCCCGAAAAATGATGTATTCAACTAAACCTTATCAATTGAATCATTTTGCCTTGAACCAATGGTCAGCGCCTCCTGCAGAAATGTTACAACCAATTATGGTCCAGAAACTACGTGATACCGGTAAAATTAATGCAATAATGAGCAATGAATATAACACTAATCAACAATATGTTTTGCGACTACACCTTATCGAATTACGACAAAACTTTATCTCTAAACCTAGTCAAATTCAGCTTAAAATACAAGCAGAGATTTTATCAGCTCATAATATTAATGTAATAAATGCTCACACCTTTAGCACATCAATTATCGCGCCTCAAAATACACCTTACGGCGGTGTTATCGCAGCAAATAAAGCCGTTGATTTATTATTAAATCAAATTACCGAATTTACGATACATTCTTTACGTAAAAATTAATTAGAAGAGAGAAGGGGAGGGGAGCAGAGAAGCCCCCTCATTATCAATATTTAACCTTTATTTGTTTTATTATCTTTTCCAGATTGAACATCAACTAATTCAATTGTAAAAATCAGCGTTGCATTAGGGCCAATTTTTCCATGAGTACCACGAGCACCATACGCTAAATCAGCAGGTACATAAATTTCCCATTTGGATCCTTTAGGCATGATTTTGAGTGCTTCACGCCAAGCTGGAATTACGCCGTTTAATGTAAATGCAGCAGGCTTATCACCTAATTCTTGACTTGTAGAAAATACTTCGCCATTAATTAAACGTA
>CAYUMZ010000315.1:1751-2531 GCA_964446105.1 uncultured Gammaproteobacteria bacterium
TCCGGTGTAATTTACAAAGACGCGGTCAGTATCATTGGGTGTAGGACCATTACCTTTTGATAGTATTTTGTACTGTAATCCTGATTTTGTAACGGTTACACCAGGCTTAGATTTATTTTCAGATAAGAACTTATCACCTTCTTGCTTATTAGTATCCGCTAACTTTTTTAGATCATCAAATCGTTGTTGCATTGCTTGACGCTGAAAATTAATCAACGCACGTTGCATATCTTCTTTACTAATAGAAGGCTCTGCACCCGATAAACCTTGCTGAAAACCTTTAATCAATTCAGCTTGATTTAATTGTTTGAATTGTTCAATTAAATTCGAACCCATGGTGTATCCTATAGAAAAGCTAACTTTGTTCACATCAAACGCTTGATCATTTTTGTCCGTTGTATTGGTTATGTTATTATTTTGATTCCCAGATTGTAAATTTTGAGTCGCTGAATTTCCTTGTACGTTTTTCGTTTCTTTGACAGCAAATGCCGAAGAAATGCCAATAACACTGACTGCAATCAATGCTAAGGATAAATACCGAGCCCGCATAATAGATCTCCTAAGTGGTGTTAAATAGAAGGTGGAGTATAAAACAATTACAAGCCGAATACACGGAAAAACACCTAAAACAAACCTAACACCACTATTTCCTGTAAGGAAATTTACAGGAAATAGAAGAAGTGTTTCTGACTACTCAGAATACTAGATATGCAGATGATTTTATAAAATTTGCACCTGAATCATAGCCTACTCTATGTAACCATAGCGAACTTTAAAAAT
>CAYUMZ010000316.1:0-2524 GCA_964446105.1 uncultured Gammaproteobacteria bacterium
CAATAGGATAAGTAAAAATTGAAAAAACAATATTAGAAAACGGAAAATTTATTCCAAAATGGACAACTTTACTGGCAGTCACCGTCGCCACCGCCAATCCACAGATTATCAAAGAAAGTAATATAACGTAGACCTTATAATGTTTATTAGCTAACAGGGATTGCGCGAAATCAGTTGTAACACCGCTCATAATACATGCCTCCTAGTCTCAAATTTAATAGCAAACTACATCTATGTCTTCAACCTGGCAACAAGTCCTGATTAAAGATTCGGCAGTATATCATACAGTGCAAATTATGACGATTGCGGACAACAGGCCAAACTGGAATCTAGGCATGAATATATCGAAGAATTATGCTATAATTAGAATAGTTTGGGACAAATCTTGATCGATGATTGGCGAGCAAAGGAGAGAAATCATGAGCACAATGACCATTTTACTGATAGTAATAGCCGGCGCTGTTATATACGGCATTATGACATACAATAGCCTTATTCGACTGATAGAAGCGGTACGAAATAATCAAAAACAAATCGATATTCAGTTGGATCGCCGATACAAAGTGTTTGAATCGCTGATTAGCGTGGTAAAAAAGTACATGGATTATGAAAAATCTACATTGAGCCAAGTCACTGAATTGCGCACTAAAGCTCAACAAGCTCATGAGCAAGGCGATGAAAAATCACGAATCGGCGCGGAAGATAAGATCTCTCGTATCGTGGGAGGATTGAGTTTTGTATTTGAACAATATCCTGATTTGAAAGCTAATCAAAATGCACTACAACTCCAGGAAGAAATTGTTAACACTGAAAATAAATTAACGTTCGCAAAACAAGCCTGCAATGACAGTATCGAAATCTATAATGCAACTAAAAAATCTGTTTTCCCTTCCATGGTGGTTGCATTATTTAGGGGCAAACTCGATATGCCATTTGAATATTGGCAATTAAGCCAGCAAACTATTGCGGAACAAGAAAAGTATAAAGTCGAACTTTAAGCTAAGTATAGCGGGCATATTCTAGTTCCAAGCAGAATACTGTACAGATTTGCAGTTTTTCTGAATAGAAAACAAATTTGGCGACTATTTATTTTTAAACTGAAGTTACACATGATCGTTGCGAACAGTAAAAGAGGGAAACAGCATGGCTGATAACTTACATTCCTATGAACAGCACAGCACAAACTGGCGGGAATCTATTCGTCGAAATTCACGCAGAACCTATATTACTATTGGTTCATTTTTTTTGATTTATGGCAGCATTGGGCTTTTGATCGATACCTATATGCTCAGCGCTCAATATCCGTTCGTTCCGCTCAGCACAATCTTAACTCATTTACTGACATTACAACCATTTCCTATTGCCACTGCAGTTTTGTTAGCAGTTGCAGCTGTCGCACTTTGGGTGACGTTTGCTTTTCATGATAGATTAATGCTGTTAGGTACTGATTCTCGCGAAATTACTCATGAAACCGCACGAAAACTCGAAGAACAACAATTGTATAATGTGATTGATGAACTTCGCATTGCTGCTGGTTTAAAATTTATGCCCAAAGTGTATATCATTGAGGCAGATTACATGAATGCCTTCGCGAGCGGCTACAGCGAAAAATCATCGCTCGTTGCAATCACTTCGGCCCTGCTCTACAAATTAGATCGCTCAGAGTTACAAGCTGTTATGGCCCATGAAATTAGCCACATCCGTAATATGGATATTAAATTAACACTCATGGCCTCAGTCTTAGCTAATATTATGTTAATCGTGATCGATTTTCTTTTTTATTCAATCGTATTTAATCGTCGCGATCGTGAAAAAAGTGATGGGCGCTTATTTTTAAGCGTCATGATTTTACGATACACCCTTCTTTTGATCACCGTTTTGCTTACATTATATCTATCTCGTACCCGAGAATATTTGGCCGACGCAGGATGCGTAGAATTACTTCGAGATAATCAACCTTTGGCTCGTGCATTATTAAAAATTCAAGGTGATACTGAAGCTAATGCCGATACACTTAATCAAGAATATGCTTCAACACCGCACGAGAATGTAAGACGCGCAGCGTATATTTTTGATCCCACAACAGCGGGAATTAGTGCGCATACATTAAGCGGATTATTTTCTACGCATCCACCCATCGAGAAGCGACTTGAGGCAATTGGATTTAGAAAAAGAAGCCGTTAGGTTAAATCAATTTCAAAATAGTCGATAAACTTCATCAGATTTTGAAAAAGCGGATTATCTCGATCATATTGAAATACTTCAACATACACTTTTAAAATATAAACATAATCGGGATGCGTAAGAATTGGTATCATTTTTTCAGCACGCTCACGATCTTCGGGCTTATCATAATCATAATCCTGAAAGAGTACCGCAGCCACAATCGCTGCTTTGGTTGCTTTACGAGCAGGATTGACTTGATAAAAACTTTGCATACAAAATGTTAGCGCACGATCTTTATCAAAGGCCAGCCATTCTTCATAAATAGCTAAAGCTTCATCCTGAGCTTTGCGCATATCAA
>CAYUMZ010000317.1:0-2521 GCA_964446105.1 uncultured Gammaproteobacteria bacterium
AATCCCGATTGTAAAAACATCTGAAGGTGCAACAGTGCGTGTTATTTCAGGAGAAGTGAATGGGATTAGAGGCCCGGTTTCTGAAATTGTCATTGAGCCAGAATATTTTGATGTTGAACTTCCGATTGGAACGCGATTTACACATACTGTAAAACCTGACCATACTGTTTTTGCTTATGTTATTGAAGGTGAAGCGTATTTTGATCATTCGCGACAGCCTTTTTCTCATGATAGTGCAGGAATTAATTATTTTGATTTTAAACCGGAGTGTGCTTGTAGAGAGGGTTCTTTAGTGTTGTACGAAAAAGGCGGCAATCATATTTCCATTGCTGCCGATAAAAAAGCGGCTCGATTTTTACTGGTATCAGGTAAACCTTTAAATGAGCCTATTGCTTGGTACGGTCCTATAGTAATGAATACGCAAGCGGAATTACGTACAGCATTTCAAGAATATAAAGATGGTACTTTTGTAAAAGAAAAGTAATCTCACATGCAATATCCAGGCTGTGTAATTATTCATCGTGACTCGCGTAAAGCGTTTTTTCGCACATTGCAAACCACTCATTTGCATATTCGACATTTTCGAATTTTTTACCAAGATATGGGCCGCCTAAGGTCCAATGCACCAGTGCAACATCATCACGAGGTTCATGATAGCCGACGAGATGATTCCATTTTTGAGGGAGTGCCCCGATTTCAGATTCATTATCTAACCATTTGAATTGATGTAAGTCGTGATAATCTGCTGCTTTTAAATATTCAGGAGTAAGCTTAGAACATTTTGAGCTATTAAATAGCATCACGCTGGACCAATTAAATTTGGGGAACGATTGAATGGTATTTCCAAGAAAAGAATGTGTGCCTTTTATTTCTGGATGTTGGACAACCATCACTGAATGAGAAGGATTTTTTAATTTTATCAAATTTGCAATATCTTCACGAATTAACATATCACCATCAATAAAAAGACCCCATCCTTTAAAATCGCAAAGATAGGGGACTAAAAATCGGGTGATTGAAAATTCCGTTAATTGATTAGGGTCGGGTTGTCGATCAAAAATCGATTTAAGATTACTGAGGCGTAGTGGAGTAATGCTAACGGGAATGCTGCTGTGCTCTATAATACTTTGTGCGCATACATGGTACGCAATAGTTTCGCGACTATCATAGCCTATAAAAATGCGGAGTGGTTCATGATTGCTCACGTGCTGGCTCCAGGTGGGTAATAAAAGCGATATTATACAAAATTTCTAGCTGTATAGTATATCGTTAGCAAGGCAATTGCTCGGGACGGGTGGGGCCGAGAGCGCCAGATATGTAGTAATTCTTTCAAGAACTATTCCGACCCGCGCGATATTGACTCTTTCTAGTATTGATCTGTTCTTAGATTTCGGGCTCTAATACCCTTACCTTGAGGTTATCTGTAAGTTGAATAGGTTAGTCAAACAAACTAATAATATTAGTAAGTATGGATATAATCTTCAATCATGATTACTTATAAAGTTTTTTACTTATAGATTTGAAGTGACGAAAAATTTATACATATATATGACCATCATAGAATTCCACAGTGCCAACGTAGCTGAGTTGATAAAGCTGCAATTGATAGCATAATTCTGTATAATATATTATTTACTGGTATGTAAAATTTTGCAACGTTATACTGAATATTAATATATTGTAAATGGAGATTTGAATTATTTTTGATACAATCAGTGAGTTTGAAAATGAAAAGTGATAACGCATTTGCAGTTACACCTTATGATATGTTTGAAAATATGTTGTTAGAATATCATGATTTTGAGAAAGATTCAAAATCAATTAGGCATGCGATCAATTTTACCTTAATTGCCTATCATTTGCGTGAATGGGTTTGGCATGGGTACTTGGAAAATAATAGAGAATTGCTGAAGAAAATTTCAGAGCATATACATGATCAAAACAGTTTTAATTCATTTATTAATAGGTCCTGTTCGGAATTCAAGATTGTTAGGGAGTTGTCTAATAATATAAAACATTTTCATATCAAAGAAAGAGGGGTTAAGGAAACTAAAGAAATGCAGACTTGGGATAAAATTGACTGTAATTGGTAAGATCTTGCTGTTAATTGGGATTATGATGGTCTAATAATTGTTATGACTGGCAACAAATGGTTATCAGTATTGGACATTTTTTCAAAAGTTAAGGATCTTTGGGAGAAGTATTTTGAAGAATACTTTAAAGATTGTAGATAAGTTATATACTGATTCAGAAGTTTTCCGCCTTCAACTTATACCCAATAGCCTTTCAGCAACATCCCATGGAAGTCTCCGTCCACAATTGCGCATTCTTTCAATAGACGCTCTGCCTACAGAACGTGTTATTCGCTGTTCTCTGATCATCTCTTCGATTAGCCAAATCGTTCCTTTGATCTCAACTTTTTCTATTTCCGCTGCTGATCTTAGTGCTAAATCGCCAGTTAATAACGGGCATTTTTCCATTTCTGCTAACGCTAATGCAAATAAATCATTGCGACTCGGTT
>CAYUMZ010000318.1:0-2511 GCA_964446105.1 uncultured Gammaproteobacteria bacterium
CATACACCTTTATCCACTAATGTACACGATTGTATCTGAGAAAATCCTTTTTTCTTTTCAGGATGTCGTGGCGTTTTATTTAGTCTTGAAATAGGATGGTCATCGGCTGAATGAGTAAATAATCCTTGTGCCGCGGGTCGTAAATTTTGATATCGGGCACCGTTGGGTCCCGGAATAATGCCTGAAATAAAAGCGCCACTAAAATCCTTGTCATCGTCTCGCAGAGTTTTCAGTAAATATTGATCGCCTAAAGCGTCCTCAGACATTTTTCCTTCTTGCTGCATTTTGTACAGATGAACGAAATACACTTGTTCTTCAGTTAACAAAATTATTCTATGATTTAGCTGTGGATATTGACCGCCTCGTATAGGTAAAATGGCGTACAGAAATTCAAATATTTCTTGAGCGATTTTTGCATTCTGAAATAGAATTCGAAAAATTTCACCGGTCTGTGATATTTCTGCCTGCAACAATTCGCTACATAGCCTTAATATGTCTTCTTGTGTGAATGATGATTTATTTCTACTCGAGTAGTCTTGCATTTTCGATTCGTCCGCGCAATCTTAGTATCAATAAGCCGATTTATACCATATTTAACTATAAAAATCCAGGTATTTCATCGCTTAATACTGACGATTCGCGATGCTCAGGTAAATGGCTTCCAGCTCTGTCATGGTAGGGATAAAGGTGGAGAGACAATGTTGAATTTTATCGTGAATTTCTTTTAGAAGCTGATGGGCCTTATCGAGACCGAGAGTAGAAACAAAACAGGGTTGCGTAGTATTTGCATTTTCTTCTTGGTGATCCAATAAATCATCTTGGATTTGATACGCTAAGCCTAAATGTTGTGCAAATTCTGAGAGTTGATTGAATAGTGTCGAATTACATTCGGGTGAGGAGAGTGCGCCGAGTTGAATACTGGCCACAATTAATGCGCCCGTTTTGAGTTGGTGAATTTTTTCAATCTCTTTGTGATTTAATTTTTTATTGTTTGCCATTAAATCTACACTTTGTCCACCGACCATCCCGCGCGAGCCAGAGGCCCTTGCCAAAATCTGGATCATTTTTAATTGGTTTGGTCCATTTCCTTCGCTCAGTAATTCAAATGCTAAACTTTGTAGTGCATCCCCGACTAAAATGGCTGTGGCTTCATCAAACGCTTTATGACAACTGGGTTGGCCACGTCGAATATCATCGTTATCCATGGAAGGAAGATCGTCGTGCACAAGTGAATACGCATGAATTAATTCAACTGCGCATGCCGCTCTGTCGAGTTCTGTGAGTGGCGCATTGAGTCCATCACCCGTTGCATAAATAAGTAATGGTCGAATGCGTTTTCCACCCAATTGTGTGGCATATCGCATTGCGCGGTGTAATTGTTGTGGATTTTCATCAACGGGAGGGAGAATTTCTTCCAGTCGTTGGTTGATTCGCTCAATTCGATTTTGGCTAAACTGATTCTGCTGCATGGATAGTGTCATTCGTCATTTTTTTGTTCGTAGGGCTCTAAAGAGTCGTTACCATTTTTTTCAGTGAGGATACTAATTTTTTGTTCGGCTTCTTTTAATGCTTGTTGACACTGACGAGTCAATTGTATGCCACGTTCAAAATGTTTGAGAGCATCTTCGAGACTGACATCGCCCGATTCCATTTGTGAGACCAATTGGTTGAGCTCATCAAGCGCAAGTTCGAATTTAAAGGGTTTGTCTGATTTTGCCATTGACTCTGCCATTTGTGAAAGAAATGATCTTATAATTTATGCAATATCAGGGCTAGAGTCAACCTGGACGATGTGTTTGCGCTTCGTCAGGTAAGGTGGATTGAACGATAGGTGTATTTGTGTTCGTTGGTTGTTGAGAGGCTTTCTGGCGATGAAATTCGTCGTACAACAGCTTAGCGGCTGGAAAGTTGTTGTCGAGTAAATGCTCTTTTACTTTTTCCTGCAATGGCTCTGGTAAGTCAGCAAACATAAATTTCCCGTGCTCTCTTAAGTATAGTTTCGTTTCTACTGAGGAATGACGGATACTGCACTAGTGCTGAAAATTTGGCAACTCTTACTGTGCGGTAGCTACACAATTTCCCCTAATGGTTCGATTTTACCAAAAAATCCCGGAGTTGGCTGTGGGATTTTCCTCGTATTTTTGTAGGAAATTGCCCATTCTTATCCGGGTGTGAGGCGTTCTATTGTTTTTTTCACAATAGCCGCAATCTCATCTATTTGATCGGCCGTAATAATCAGCGGAGGCGCCAATCGAACAACCGTATCGTGGGTTTCTTTGCTTAGCAGGCCGTTATCCATAAGGGCGAGGCAGACATCGCGTGCTGCAAAATGTTGGGGATCTATTTCAATTCCGATGAGTAATCCCTTGCCTCGAATTTCTGTAATAATTGGAGATTGAATTTGTTTTAACTGTTGCATTAATCGATCGCCCATTGCTGCAGCATTTTCAGAGAATTTTTCTTCAATAATAATATTCAGGGCCGTTAGGCCAATATTGGCTGAAAGTTCAT
>CAYUMZ010000319.1:0-2499 GCA_964446105.1 uncultured Gammaproteobacteria bacterium
GCTGATCTAAGATCAGAGACCGGTAGGGTTCGTCCATGACCAACTGGTCTTGAACTCCAAGATTATCTAAAAGAAGCTTAAACAGAGTTTCGCTAAAAGCCTCGTCCAGCCTTCCAGCCCGATATTCGAGCATGAGTGTCATTGGAAAGAGATGATTCTCTGATAATTCTTCAATCGTCGTTTTGCGCATGTTCCCCTCTTTCTATATGAATGAAATTATTTCAAAAATTCAATTTACCGTCAATTTAGAAATCATCATAGGTTCTTTCCATGTTTTTTTTCATCTTCATCAGATTGCCTAGAAATTTTTGAAAATTGATCATTCATAAGCCTTTCAACTAATCTTGGAATGTTGGCTATTGTTTTTTTAATCTGATCTAATTCATCTCGTGTAACAGGAGCGCTATCATCGCTAGGTTTTAGTATGAAATGGTTTGAAAGTATCTGCTTGCAACGTTTTTTCAATTGATATAAATCAGGTAGAAGAACTTTTTCTATGGGGTAGGGGAAGTGTAATTCAAGACTGTTTTTTTGCCATTTATCAATAATTTCCGCGGTTATTGACGCCAGTGTGCGCATTGATTTTTCAGAAATAATTTCATCTAATAAGGCGATTTTTAAGGTTTCTTTGAATAAACTTCTCAGATATTTACACAAATGGTGGTCAAGCTGATTTTTCTTGTAATGCTCTATTATCGCATCCATTGAAAGTACCGTTATTTTTTCGTAGCAATTCTTTGGAAATTCAGAGCTTTCTAAAATTGAAAGTAATCTTTCTTCTATTTCATCCGCGATTCCTAAAGATAATAAATTTGATCGCCAGTCGCTTAATACCCCAGTAAAACCATGAGACTTTATTTTATTAAAAAGTGGGCTCGCTGCGCTAGTTTGGCATCTTTGATATAAATCCTTTTCTAATGATAAAGAAAAATCGCTATCGAATTCATATTTCTTGAAAAAAAGTATCGCATTGTATAAAAAATGTGTTCTGAACGTTGACCTTAGTAAGCTTTGGAAACTTTTTGTCGATGTATCATCCATTATTTCTAGTATTTTTTTATGGACATATGTATTCATTCTTTTGTTCTCTTCGAGAGACAATTTATTGTACATCCATTTTTCTGATTTATTTTGTGCCCATGTATTCAGATAATCCGAAATTACTGAAAAAGACTGATATCGATCTCCCGTATTAGTTATCCATGATTGAGCTAACTTTATGGAAGCTTCATAATCCAGACGCTTTTTAAGTTCGATATTATAAAGTTTGTTAGTTTTCCAAGCTGAGATCAGTATTTTTATGCTCTGATGAAGGAATCGTGCTGAGTTTATATCTTTTAAATGCCTTGGATCAAAAAGTTGATCGTATTCTAAAACGGCATGAGCTAATTGAAGTCTGTGAAGTAATGTAGTGTTGAGTTTATCGTTTAATGTCAAAAAGCTGATGCTACTATAATTTTCGACGTTCGTTAATGATTGCTCAATAGCGGCAATATCAGCTTCTTCGATAAGATTAAATAATTTCATGACATCCTCACTTTTTACTCTATAAAACTATCTATTCAGAAATGTATAAAGGAACTATGTATTCTAGTTCAATAATCTGAAAGAGAGTGTAGACGTCAGAGATAGAGATGAGATCCGTAAAGTTACGTTATTCTTCGACAAGTGCAGTGTTGATAGGAATGAGCTGGGTGAGTAGTTCGAGCTTAGTTTTTACGCAGGCTTTTTGTTTAATATTCTCGATGTGGGTTTCTACTGTACGTGGCGAGATAAATAAAATTTTCCCTGTTTCTTTTGCTGAATGTCCTAAACGTAGATGGTACAGGCAGTCTGCTTCGCGCCTAGATAGTGGGACTGTGATATTGTTTACACGTATGCAATTGACATTTTTGATGGGTTGCTGAGCCTGATTTGGGTCAATATCGATGGATATTGATTGTAGCTTAGCCTCTTTTTCAAGAATTTCGTTTAAGGAGGCGCCGCCTGGCAACAAGGTGGGGGAGCCTCTATTCGAACTTTGAACCAGCGCATACCACTGCTCTGGGCTAATTTTTTCTCCTACACCCGCAATTGCGATGGCTTCCCCTGCTTTGTTACAGATTAAGATGCTCCAATCCCTCAGATAATGGACATTACCATCACGAGAACCAATTCTAAAAAACATATGGTTGTTGCCATCATTGATTGTTAAATTGCTCAATCGGTCTGTAATTGTTTCTGAGATGTTTTGCGTGTCTATAGGGAGTAGATAGTTATTCCATGATTCAGGATGTTCATACAGTTTTGAAGCAGGATCTCCAAAAATGGTTTCGAAGTTAGGGCTGATATAAAGCTGTCTTTTATAATCAAGACTTCGCATCCAACATACTGTATTTGACTGGTTTGCTAGCTGAGCAAACATTCTGTTGAATGATTCTAATTCTGCAGCAACAAGTTTTTTTGGCATAGGATAGTCTCTACCTTAGGTTTCTTGTTTATATCAAAGTTTATGTCGAA
>CAYUMZ010000320.1:0-2491 GCA_964446105.1 uncultured Gammaproteobacteria bacterium
GAATGGAATATACGCATTTTTCGGATGATGAGCCCTATTATTTTTATTGAAACGTTGAGGATCAAATTGATCGGGATTAGTCCAATATTTAGGATTTCGATGGAGTGTGTACGGACAGATGATCATGATGCTTTTTGCAGGAACATGGTAATTACACACAATATCATCATGAATTGCAGCTCGATCAAAAATCCATAATGAGGGGTAGAGTCGTAACGTTTCATCAATAACCATGGTAGTGAATTCTAATTTATCGAGTTTATCCAAGGAGGGGATCTGTCCATTAAAAACGGAATCGATTTCGGAAATCACTTGCTGCAATGTGTCAGGATGTTTAGACATTAAATAGAGCGCCCAAGTCAATGCTGTGGCCGTCGTTTCATGTCCAGCCAGGATAAAATGTTTTGCTTCGTTGAGATGACGACATTTCACTTCGTCGCTGTCCCCAGGACTATTTCTAAAACTTTTAAGCGCAGCTGATAGCTGATTATCATAGGGTTGAGGTGTATTTAATAAATCGTTGATTAAATCATCGATGATTTTTTTTGTCTTTCGAAACTGACGATTTTTCGGCGTTGGGATAGAGGTTTTTAAAAGTAACCCACTGACAAAATATTTATTTGATGCGTGTAATTGTGGGATAATATCATGACTAAGACCTTGAACATCAGCACCGAAGAGAGCCATTGCGCTAATATCAAAAACGAGTTTAGACATGTCGTGGACTAAATCTACGGTATTTCCAAGCTGTTTTGTCCAGGAGTTCAAGTGTTTTTGGACAATGTTGGTCATGAACGGAACATATTGTGTGATATTTTTATAATACAATTCTCGCTGCACTTCGTGACGAGTCTCACGCCATGCTTCTCCTGAATTCGTTAATAATCCGGGGCCTATAAAAGGTTCTAACCGTGCGTTTGAATGTGGATTTTTCACATAATTTGATTCGTTATGAACTAAGATGTGCGAGATTGCTTCAGGATCATTAATAATGAATGTGGATTTCGATCCCAAAGGAATTCGTACAATATCTCCACACGATGCTGCAATTGTACAAAAATGACGACGATCTTGGATCTTCTTAGTCCATAGTTTGAACAACAATTTCACCCAAGGTGCTTTGCGAACTTTCGATGTCATGTTGCTTCCTAGTATACTATTGTGTCCAATCAAAAAAATATTTCCAAAATGGGATGGCTTCTATAGTATCAGATATTGTTTGTGATTGATCGTAGGTAATGATAATGCCGCGTGCTGCTTTTGAAGCATCCATACCTAATTTAAGCCCCTCGATTTCTCGTGTAGTGTTTTGGGGAGTGAGTGTGTGGCAAACTTGAATGGCTATAAACTGATTTTCTTTTTTGACGATAAAATCACATTCTTTTGACTCATGATACGTGAATACTTCAGAGAATCCGTTTTTTCTGAGTTCATTGTAAACTAAATTTTCAAATAGCTGCCCTTCATTTGGGAAAAAATTGAAGGCTACCGCGTTAATTAACCCATTATCAACACAATAGGTTTTCTTTTTTCCTCGTGCTTGCTTTTTTAATGAAAAAGAGAAATTCTGGATTTCATCTATTAGATAACCATTCTTTAGATTGCTAATATAGTCTTTCACAGTATGCTCATTTGAATCTATATATTCAGTTAAATTATTATACGAATAGCGTGTGCCAATATTGGTCAGAAGATAATGAGCTAACTCTTTTAACAATCTGGCATCTCGCAAGTTGCCGGCGGCCAGGCAATCTTTGAGTAAAATAGTTTCATAATACTGTTGCAGTAGTCGGAATTTCAGACTTTCATCTTGTTCCAAATAAGGCTTTGGAAAGCACCCAGTTTTCAACATGCTATCGATTATTTTCAGTACACGAGACTTTTCTTTAATCAAGCTAATAATATCATTGATACCATAATATGCTAATAACTCACTGTAGCTTAATGGAGACATAAATTCATTAATATATCGACCTGATAATAATGTAATATAATCCGATTGAAGTAACTTTGCATTAGAACCCGTGACGAATATTTTTTTGTATACCTGACTATCATAACTACTTTTTACAAATTTTTCCCATTGATCTACATTATGGACTTCGTCCAAAAATAAATATTGTACTTTTATCCCGGTCAGTTTTTCAGCATTTTCAATTATTGAATATATAAACGTTGGATCATTCGAAACTGAGTTAAAATGGGGTGAGTCAAAATTGATATAAAAAATGGCTTTGGGGTCTACAAATTTCGCCAGGTGATTGATTAGTGATCTAAACATGGTCGTTTTGCCGCAACGCCGTACACCCTGCAGCACGAGTGTTTCTTCAAGATCGAGCAGCTTAAGCAAGGTCGGTAGCACGGCACGGTCGATCTCAATATCATAAAGATCGCCCGTCCAGTGGGGGTTTTGCTCAATAAGGATTTTTTCCATACTCTAGCCTATAGTGTTGCATAGAGTAATTATACGAATCTTGATTCGTAAAGCAAG
>CAYUMZ010000321.1:0-2488 GCA_964446105.1 uncultured Gammaproteobacteria bacterium
CAAATGGCTGGAGTGGATAAAATTGTACAAATTCATCCATCCGGATATGACATGCCTGTAGGTGAACGAGGTCAATTACTCTCCAGTGGTCAACGACAAGCTGTTGCTTTAGCAAGAGCTTTATTGGCCAATACATCAGTATTAATGCTCGATGAACCTACGGGTGCAGTCGATAATGGGTTTGAACAAGATTTTATGAAGGCATTGCCCCCATATTTGAAAGGAAAAACCTTAATTGTAGTGACGCATCGTGCCTCTGTATTAGATTTGGTGGATAGAGTTATTGTTCTTGATAGTGGACGTTTAGTTGCTGATGGGCCAAAAGCTTTAATACTCGAGAAATTGTTAAAGCCGGGTGAAGCTAAGCCAGCGAAATAAGGAGTTGTGCTCATGAAAACGGATAAGGAAAATCCTGAAGATTTAAATATTATTTCATCTGAGAAGCAAAAATCTCAGATGGATTATATCTCTGATAGTAAAGAGACTGTTTATAGGCATGTTCCTAAAAAAGCGGCCAACGCTCTTTATTTGCTTTTAGGTGTTATATTAATCAGTTTTATTTGGGCCTATTTTGCGAAATTAAATGTTGCCACAAATGCGAACGGAAAAATAATTGCGACAGGTGAATTGCAACAAATTCAGCATCTAGAAGGCGGTATAGTTAAGAAAATACTAGTGAAAGAAGGCGAGCATGTGAAGCACGGTCAGGAATTATTGATATTAGATAACACTCGTTTTGCATCCGAATACAAAGAAGGTCAGACGAAATTAGCCGTATTGAAAGCCGATATTGTACGATTAACCGCTAAAGTTGATGGTAAAGATAAATTAGAATTCGATTCTGATTTTGAAAAAACTTATCCAGTTCAAGTCGAAGAGGCAAGGAAGTTTTTTCTACGAGATAAAGAAGCATTTGATAATAATGTCGCTTTACTTGATAAACAATATCAATTACTAAAAAAAGAATTAAACATAATGACACCCTTGTCTAAACAAGGTGTGGTCTCGAGTGTTGAAATTCTTCGTTTGCAACGACAAGCTGTTTCATTACAACAAGCTATACAAGATAAGAAAAATACAGAAATTGATCAGGCGCGAGAGCAATTGAATAAAGCACAAGGTGACTATTCCGTTCTTGAAGCGAGTATTGCAGAATCGAAAGATCGTTTGGAGAGGTCTGTTATTAGATCGCCTATAGATGGTGTTGTGAATCAAGTGTATGTCACAACCGTTGGTGAAGTTGTAAAACCGGGTGAAACAGTCTGTGAGATAGTTCCAATCGAAGATGAGTTAACAGTGCAAGCCTATATAAGACCCTCTGATATTGGATTTGTAAGCGTCGGTCAAAAAGCCATGGTTAAGGTGAGTGCGTATGACTACTCTATTTATGGTGGATTGGATGCTATAGTAGAAACAATTGGCGCTGATGCCATTAAAGATAAACAAGATAATAGTTTTTTTGAGGTTAAATTAAAGACTAAAAAATCGTACCTGAAAGGAAAAGACAATAAAAAACTGACTTTGATCCCCGGAATGACTGTTACAGTGAGTATTCTTACTGGAGAAAAAACCGTGCTCAGCTATATTCTTAAGCCATTTAATAAAGCACGCGAATCAGCGCTACAAGAGCGCTGAGTTTTAGTTTTTATTCCCAAGGGCAATCAATGTCAAATCGCAGAGATTCTTGGTAATACTGCCACGTCACAGCATAAGCGCCCTGAATAAATCTTGTGGTGCCTTCTGAATTGACTTGAATCCAGATAGGTCCGCCTGGAGTATTGGCAACCCTAACTCTATAATCATTATCGACACCATCAAACGGGGATTTTCCACCCGCTCTCATCGTGTTAAACTCGCCCTTTTGGGTTAATCAATAAAGAAGTAAGGATTAGAAGTCATGTGGTTTAAAAATGTTCAGTTGTTTCAATTTCAAGAGCCGTTTCGTTTAAATGCCGAGCAGCTCGAAGAGAAATTATCAGAAAATATTCTGCAGCATTGTGGGCGCACACAATTATCAAGCTATGGCTGGGTGAGCCCTTTTGGTGATGGGCATTCTCCGCTAGTTCATGCGTGTGAAAATCGATTGCTGTTTATGGCGGCTAAAGAAGAAAAAATTCTACCGGCTGCAGTTGTCAATGAAGCGTTACAAGCAAAAATTGCAGAGCTCGAAGCATCAGGACAGGGTGCGTTATCAAAACGTCAAAAAAGAGACTTGCGTGAAGAGATCCAGTTTACCTTATTGGCGCAAGCTTTTATACGAACTCGAAAAACTGCTGCGTATATAGACCCAAAGCTGGGTTTGCTCATTATCGATAGTTCCAGCCGGCCGCGCGCGGAAGAATTAACAGTATTGTTGCGAAAAAGTTTAGGGAGTTTAAAAATTCAAGCATTAAAAACGGGGTTAGATCCTAAGCAGGTGATGTCTCAGTGGGTACTGAAACAACAATATCCCGATGAAATAGAAATGGCGGATAGTTGTGAAATGTTA
>CAYUMZ010000322.1:0-2455 GCA_964446105.1 uncultured Gammaproteobacteria bacterium
AACGTAATTTACTTTGATATCCATTGCCCAGTCCTTTGGTAACTATACGAATTGTAGCAGGTGTTGGCCTTGTTGTAACTAGACCAAAATCTGAACATTTTAGTCAGGTCTAACTTTCAATTTTGTTTTTTTGCTTCAAAAGATGTCTTAGTTGTCCACGTGGGCCTTTGAAGTAATTCTTGATAATGGGATCTGGATTATCAATAAGTTCATATACTGTCTCTTCAGCCAGCACCCTGCTGTTACCAATAAAGGCAACGCGATTTGATACGCCCCATAGCGAATCGAGGTCATGGCTTATCATTACGATGGTTAAATTAAGTGCTTTTTTGAGTCCAACGATGAGTTCGTCAAACTCATCAGCACCTTGTGGGTCTAGTCCCGAGGTAGGCTCGTCTAAAAAAAGTAATTCAGGGTCTAAGGCTAGAGCTCTAGACAATGATGCTCGTTTCAACATTCCACCGCTCAATTCACTGGGTAATTTATAGGCAGAATCCTCTGGTAGACCTGTGAGGGCAATTTTCATCATGGCTATTTCTGTTAATAATTTTGTGCTTAATTGTGTAAATTCTTTCAAAGGAAATAAAATGTTATCGAGTACATTCATCGAGCTAAATAATGCTCCATGTTGAAATAACATTCCCCAGCGTCGTCGTAATCGCTGAGCTTCTTCTACTGAAGCATTCAGAACATCGGTACCAAATACTTTTATTGATCCGCTGGTAGGTTTTTGTAACATTAAGATGCTACGAACGAGTGTTGTTTTACCACTCCCACTCCCCCCGACTATGGCGTACAGCTCCCCACGCTTGATAGTCACATTAAGATCTTTGTGAACCCAATTCCCACCTAGGAAATTACATAATCCGCGAACTTCAATGACTGTTTGGTCGTTTGCCATCAAAGTCCCGCCCATTTGTACAGAACGGAAAAAACAGCGTCTATTACTATAATTAAAAATATGGCTTGTACTACACTCATCGTAGTGTGGGTACCGATACTTTCTGCGGTATTGACTCGGAATCCTTGAAAGCAACCGACTAATGCAATCGCGACTGCAAAAATAGGCGTTTTACCTAGACCTGTCCACAAAGTTGCTTGATCTATATTATTTGAAAATCGTGATATGAAATCTGAAGGGGTAATGCCGAGCATATTTCTAGACATTATCATGGCACCAAAAACGCCGAAAATATTAGACCAGATTGTTAAGAGAGGTACTGATAAAACTGTGCCGATTAATCGTGGTACCACAATTCTATTGAGTGGAGATAAGCCAAAGGTTTGCAACGCATCAATTTCTTCGTTGACTTTCATTAATCCAATTTGCGCGGTAAAAGATGAGCCCGTACGACCGGCGACGATGATCGCTGTAATTAATGGCCCAAATTCGCGTAATATTGCCATCCCTGATAAATCTACGATATAAATATTCGCTCCATATATTTCGAGTTGTCTTCCAAGCTGATAGGCTAATACGATACCCACCAAAAACGACAGTAATCCTATAATGGGTAACGCATGATAGCCCGCGTCTTCAATAATTCTCAGTACGGAGTGACCTTGAAAGTGTTTGGCCCGAACAAAAAACCCTCGTATAATAATGCTGACCTGACCAACAAATGACAAAAATTCTAACGATCCAAAAACCCGTTTGACTGTTTCCTTCCCGACAAACGAAAAAAAGTTATAATGCTCTATGGGTTTTTTGGGAGCGGTCATTGAGGACATTTTTTTCTGAAGCAAGGTAAATAAATTTTCGTGTAGTTCACTAAAATTTTTCAGAGTCGCTGTGATATTGGCTTCTTTAAGTTGATTGATTACGCTGTAAATTAATAAAGCCCCTCCACTATCCAAATAGGTTAAGTTGCCGCCGTCGATTGTTACAGGGGAAGTTGCCTTCTTAATAAATGAATACATTTGCTGTTCGACTTCACTTAAATGCCTAACGCGCCATTCACCTTGACAGTATAAAGTTTGGTTTTGCTGATCATACTTAATTGATTGGGATTTCATTACAATCGCAATCTATTGTGAGTCGACCATTTCGACCGATTGAATAATAACATCTTCGATGGGGACATCAGCATGTCCAGCGCGAGAAGTGGTTTGAACGAGACTAATTTTTTTAACCACATCGATTCCGTCTACGACTTCTCCAAACACGCAGTAACCCCAACCATCATCTTCCTTCGATTTAAAATCGAGGAAATGATTATCGGAGACATTGATAAAAAATTGTGCGCTTGCAGAATGGGGATCAGAAGTCCGCGCCATAGCAATAGTACCCGTTTTGTTTTTCTGAGCTTTGGGTGATTCATTTTGAATAGGATTTTGGGTAGGTTTTTGTGTCATGCCTTGATTGAAACCGCCGCCTTGAATCATAAATCCCTTGATAACTCGGTGAAAAATGGTCCCATCATAAAAACCGCTTTTAGCGTAGTTGATAAAGTTT
>CAYUMZ010000323.1:0-2432 GCA_964446105.1 uncultured Gammaproteobacteria bacterium
CCGTATCCAGAAAACCCGTGGATAAGGACAATGGGTTTTGAGGATAAAAGAGACGGATTATCACTCCGTTCCTTTGATAGGCGTACTTTAATTTTTCCTTCAACGCCAATACACTAGTATCTTTGCGTTGATAATCGTGTATCTCTGGGTAAGATTTTATTGGCTCACTCCTGATGAATTGACATGTTGTGAGCTTTAAACAGAATAAATATTACTGTTTAAGCGAGATCACTACATCAATACACATTTCACACCTACCTCAGTAGTCCCCGTTTTCCAATCGACTTTTGTAATTGGTTCTATATTTGATGACGAAGGGGAGCTTGTATTTGCTGAATTACTTGGGGGAGGTAATGATGATTTAGCTTTTTTAAAGTCGCTCAAGTCATTGTGAGCAACTGGATTTTCTTTTAACTCACGAATGATCTGATCTGTTAATGGCCGTTCTTTAGGAGATTGGTTCCAGCAGAACTTGATGAGTCTGGCAAGCTTTGGAGGACAGACTTCTGGTATATCTTCTCTTTTACCCTCTCTAACCCACTGAAAAGCGACACCAAGATTTGGGGCATTGGCAAAAGGTATTTTGCATGTAACTATTTCCCACAATGTGACACCAAAACTAAAAATATCAGAATATTTTGAATATTGAGCTGGTGGGTCTAACAATTCTGGCGCCATCCACATCGGAGTCCCCATAGCACCTCTTGCAGATTCGACGAATGTACTGGGATCTGATTTTAATTTTGCCAAGCCAAAATCGCACAATTTTGCCTTCATGTTTTCATCAAGTAAAACATTTAAGCTCTTCAAATCGCGGTGTAATATTTCCATGCTATGCAGGTATGCAAGTCCGAGTGCTACTTCAAGCCCGATTCTTTCCTTCATTCCCCAAGATAATTGGTCTCCTTTAACTCGCAGTACATTAAATAATGATCCATTGGGCATGAATTCCATAACGATACAATAAGGATAACGGTCAATACATATACCATAACATTGTATGATGTGAGGAGCTTTAAGCTGTACCATAAGATGTGCTTCTTGCTTAAATTCAGCTTCTTGTTCGGTTGTTAAACTATTGCTGAGTAGCTCTTTTATAGCGACATTACTATGATTCCAAACACCCATGTAAACCAACCCGAAACTCCCTTTACCTATAACCTTACCAAACTCTAGGTTTTTTCCAGGTATATCTATTGACATTTCAATGTTAGTAAGGTCTTTTTTCATCTAAAATACTCCTTGTTGATTAAGATTCACTATCACAATTTCACATCGCAATGCGATATTACATCTCAAAGTTCCTAGTTCCTAGTTCTTACCTATCAGATAATTAGAAGTAGCAAATCAAGTAAATGAGCAGATGTATTTGCGGTATTTTCAAGAGTAGTGCTACATCAAACTACACCCACTTTTCTCCTCGTTATCCGCGTCATGTATACCTTTTAAGTCCATAGGTATGACCGCCACAAATTCTGACCAGCGTTCGATTGAAGCTGGATATTCAAGTTGAATTGCTTTAATCATCGCCTTAGCCCAACTGTAGCAATTATGACCACCTCGCAGTAACATATCACATGAGGCATGAGAATAATAATTAGACTTTGAGTTAACACTAGAATGCTTCATTTGTTCTAATTTGGCTACTGATGTTTTAGAGAAGAAACTATTTGATAAAGCACCCTCAAATTTTGCTTTTCCAAAAAGTGTATAGTTAATCTCATTGTTATTAGCACGTATGGCTTCTGATTCTATGAGCGCAACTAGAGCTTGCCCTTGTTCTTTTCTTATTCCCCAGGTATAAGAATGACAATTATTGCCAACCTCCTCTAAATCAGAAACAGAAATCTGGCGAAATACAACCAATCCTTTTTGTTCGTCAGTACCTTTTTTCACCATCAGATGCGCATCCATAACAATTCGAGCATCTTTTTCATTTAGACCTTCCAGAATCAGATATGCGTGTTGTGGAGATTTATATTTTCGGACTATAGATACAGCCCATTTTTCCTGAGTTAAAGGATGCTTGCCTCCAATAATATTCATAACTCGTTTAGTTTCAGCGGGGTCTTTTTGCATGTCAATGCTCCATGTATTGCTGCAGGTTGACAAGAACTATAACCTGAGTCAATATCAACGTCAAGATATTTAAAAGTTTCTAATATTTGCTTCGATGTAGGATTTATCACTTGAAATAAGGAATATTTTTCGTGAATAAAATGAAATATTCATTCCAATTGTAAAATTAAAGGAGAGCAAGAAAATGCAAGTATTAAGAGAATTTGTCGACGTACAGAACACTTCAATTAAGGACCTAACAAAATCGTCTACAAACCACAAATTAAGTACTATTTATAAACATGACGACAAAATAACTCGTCTCTTTTATCCTCAAAACCCATTGTCCTTATCCACGGGTTTTCTGGATACGG
>CAYUMZ010000324.1:0-2432 GCA_964446105.1 uncultured Gammaproteobacteria bacterium
ACAGTGTGTCTGGGTTGCTGTGATTGAGCTTATATTGTTTCCGGTCAGTGTAAAATCACTATTGAATACTGTGATTTGGCAGGTTTCAATATTAATAATTGATATTGAATGTTGTTTGATCGTTTTTTTAAGATTTCCGAATAAAATGACTTTATCGTGAGTCGCTTCGCCATTACAAATCAGTAATTCTTTTTTATTGAGAAAACAAAGTGGTTTAATCAGGCGTGTGCTGAAAGTTTGAGTGAATAGTGTAATACCATTGTGATAATTCATTACCGATATTTTCACGCCCTGATTTTCAGCGGAGCAGAATGCGACCAGATTGTCTGGCCCATTAATTATCGGATGACACTGAGGTAAATCAGGGGCTTTAAATTTGATATTCCACTTTCCATGATCGTGAGTGATAATATAAAAACCATCTGAATGCAAGGCAAAAATATTATGCTCAAGGGAGAGAAGGTCTCCGCAGTATGATTTGAGAAGTGGAATATGGAGTGCAACACTGCATTGAGAAACAGTATCAACACGGTACAATTGATTGCTGCGATCAGAGAGCAATACTGTACCATCCGGCATTACTGTGCTGCCAACCACTTCAATATTTTTATTGAAACTCACACACTCACCAGTAAAACGGTCTTTGCGACGATCGTCTAGAGTACCAAAGGTTTCGTAGTCTCCATGATTTGTTCGTATGGGAGATCTTATTCCGTATAACGTTGAAGATGGGCCACGTGCACTAGCCACTTTTTTATGGCCCACCGCAAAAATATTTCCACTAGGTAATTCTTCAACGGCTGAAACAGTAGACAATCCAATATCCCATTCGTATCCGCGACCCTGAGTACGCTTATCTCGATAGGGTCCTGGTTCTATAATGCGTGGAAGTGGGTTGATTCCAAGAATAAATTGTAATTTCACAGTTTGTGAAAGTCTTTTTGCACTTAAAAAATTAATTTCGGTTATTTTTATTGTATTGTTAGAGAGTTTTAGCCATTGTGATATTTGCATCAGTTGGTGATCATCAATTAATTGAGGTAGGATTAATGTTCCGTTTTGTAACATGGCTTCTAGAGTGTTTTGGCAAAAGCGATGTTGCATAAATGAGAAAGAAAGAAATGCTCGTGGGTTGAATGATGCAGTGTTATCGTGACCTAATTTTTGAAGAAAGGGTGATGCCTCAATAACCGCCTCGATGCATTCAGGCTTCAATGCACTACAGCCATGTAAAATAAAATCTTTAAGCGGGCGTTCTTCTTCTAATGGGCTTGTCAATGAAAAATCTTTTGTATATGTATATTTAATGTCGTTTAATTCTTTTGATCCACTGAAATCAATGGAATGCAATTGTGGATTGATAAAGCGGGCATTTTTAAGTAGTAAACAATTTTGTGCTTCCAATTGCGTAAGCGAAGAGAGTTTTGATCCGTCATATTCGAAATGGGTGACATCGGTATTCGATATGACGAGCTTTTTAATCGTTGGTGTATAGTCTTCAAACAAAGAGAAAATACTCTTACCGAGGGGGCTCATAAGTCCTGTGCAGTTAACGAGCTCAGCCTTTTCTAGTCTGGGTGAATATTGAACGAGATGTTTAAGGTCATCCCATGTGAGGTTTGGGCAATTACTAATGTATAGATTGTAAAGCTGAAATTGAAGTTCTCTTTGTATTTTAAGTAGAGCGTTAAGCATTGATCGGTTGTCTGATTTTTTTTCGCTCCATTGAATACATCGAAGGAAATTTTCAAAATGTTTTTCGTTTCTAAAAAAAGTTGGAGAGGGTATTGCTGTAACTTCGATTTTATGTACAACAGTTACAACTTCAGTTGCTGATCGCTTAGCTTGATGGTAGAACTCAATAAGAGTTTCAGCGGAATTGCAAAAAAGACCATTGATAAATCGTGTGGATAGTTGCTGAGACGCGCCATCTATCATATCTTTTTGAGTGGAAAGTGTACGAGGGTTTCCATCATTAAATAGTAGGTATATTTGGCAGGTCGACATGTTGGGATTCTGTTTAATTCTTGAGTTATAATGTTGGTGCAATTCCTTAAAATGTTCACTAAACACGTCGTCAGGATAGATTTCTGAACGTGATTTTGTATACAAATACAGCGCTATTTTAACATAAAGCTCATAGAGATCTGAAAATGTTCTTTTTTCGTAGGGGCAGTCTATTACAGTGAATTGTTCATCCCGATCTCTTATAATGCCGAATACTGATTTTTTTCTTTTTTGCGGTTCTATTGTTTTTTGATCTTGTATTTCTGCTGGTTTTTCGAGCTTATCAAAGGTTTGTCGTAAAGCAGCTGGTAGAGGGTTTTCTTTGTCTCGTTGAATCACTTCAGACGTAGTAGAGGTAACAGCCTTACTAATCGCATCTCGAGGGAACAATTCTTGCAAGAGTCTTTCTTCGGTCATGACTTCGT
>CAYUMZ010000325.1:0-2393 GCA_964446105.1 uncultured Gammaproteobacteria bacterium
ACCGCCGACCTCTTGCATGCCATGCAAGCGCTCTCCCAGCTGAGCTATAGCCCCAAGACGTACCCTAATCAGAGGATCGCATAGTTTAATGATCTTTGTGAGTGCAGGTCAACGGTTGGATATAGGTTAAGCAAGATTCTCTTATTGATTTGTCTCTGCTATACTGACTTCAGTCTGATGACATGTGGCCTTTATCTAGCTCAGACGTTGAAATACAAAGGAGTGTGTTATGTTTCGATTCAGGTTATTACCTGTTCTTATGGTGTTAGGCAGTTTAATGGGCTGTTGTGAGAGCTATGAATTTACGTCTCCATGTGGTCCTCCTCCCGCAAGATTAGTCGACGTGAATGCTGAGCGTGGCGATGCATGGGGTAGAAATTACTACGAATACCGAAGCCATGAGTTACATCCTGATCATCTAAGACGCTATGATTATCATCCACGTATGCTCCATCGATTCGTACACGACGAAGAAAAAGGCTAGAGTTATATATCATTCACCCGATCTGGACAAAATCTGATCATTCTACCACTTCTGGTGACTGTTCAAATTAGTTCAGCAGTTTTTACTAATCCGAACACAGCCTTTTACAAAGTGGCTTTTGTCTGAAAGCTGTCTATCAGGTAAAGACAGTCCATTAAATTGAATAAGACCAGGATCGCCTTCTACCATTGAAGTGGAAGGCATGATTCCATGAGTGCTGTAAGTTTCAGTGTGAAAATATTCAGCTTTAATTAATTTGCTCAATTCTGAAACGGCTATTCCATCAATAACAAGATCAATATTTTCTAAAACCTTACAAAATAATCGGTTCAATTCTTTTAATTCAACTAAATCGTCTAATACACTGTAAGGATTATAAAAAGATCCGCTGATCACTGTGGGGCATTGTAACGAATAATATACAGGTGTGGGGTTGGGTGATCGAATATCAAATAATGTGGGTGTCATTAAAGTAGGGAAATATTTTTTTAATTTGTAATCATCAATATAAATTTGTTGAATATTTTCTATCGGAGCGAGCCGATAGTCAGAAGAATTTGCAGTCATGGCGGGTAGTACACCCAGAGCTATGTAGAATATTCGCTGAACCGTATCAAGTAAATAAATATTAATTTTTCTTCCGGAATTAATGACTGTTTGAAAGAATTCGAACCAAATACTATCCATTAAAGGGGTTAAGCGGCCCGCTTTTGATTGTGTCCAACTTCGTTGAATAATATAAGAATTTAACGTAGACCATTGACTATCCTTAAAAAGGAGATCGTGCCAAGCTTGAGTGAAATAAATTACATCACAATACCATTTATTTTTAGACTGTTTTCCATTGATAAGTTCATTAAATAATTCACAATGATCATTGTAGGATTTAGGTGGATACGCTTTGATTCCGAATGATTTTTTTAGTCGTTTGTGAGAGCTGCTATCAGTAATTTTTGGAAGCATGAAAATACTTCTTGCTCCAGCCGATAACGAAATATTGGATGTGGTGGCATCTGATTTATTACCATTATGCTGACCCGCTAGATATTCCCATGTGCCAATCGTTAATTCTGGTTCAAGTACAACGAAGGGATGAGAGGCAGAGCCAAAATCTTTATAGGCTTCGATACTTTTATCAAGATTTATCCCGAGTGGTAGGCAAGAGTATTTGAGTAACTCTGTTACAGCAGAAGGAAGAGAGCGGTGTCCGAATGGTACAGTCGATTGAGGTCCGTTAGGTAAATAAAGAGCGCCTTTATGAAATATTTTGGTGCCGAAAGGATACCTAGCTCGTACCAGTTTAAGTTGATTGTTAGGAGATAATGCGCTGATAATTTCATGAAGATGAGGCAAGACATGCTTGATTTCAGTGCTAACTTCAGACCATGTTACAATTTTCAAGTATTCAGAAAACACTACACTCATCGCAATCCTTATTATTTCATGATCATAAAACAGGTAAAACTTATCATATTATTTGGAGTTTGGCAATCATTGAAAAGCCATCTGAATTATGGCTATGGTGTTTTCATTCATTATTAAGAGAGTGAAAAATCGAAATAGCCTAGTAAACTGACTATTGCCAGGTAGCGAAAACCGGGGAGGGATGAGTGAGCAGCGGCAATTATGAACTTTTTTCAGTTATCTGGCAATTTGCCAGAAAAACCAAGTAATCTCATAAAATAATTTTTCAAGCCTGGTGTTAGGCAATAAAATTAATCGCTCGTTTTATTCTAGCCAAAACTTTTTCCCTACCTAACATATGTAATGTCATATCAATTGGTGGGGAAACACTACTGCCGCTAATAGCGACGCGCAGTGGTTGTGCAACTTTTCCGAGTTTCACATTATTTTTTTCTGAGTAATCCAGAACGATTTGGTGTAGCGGATCTTTCGACCAATCCTGTAA
>CAYUMZ010000326.1:0-2390 GCA_964446105.1 uncultured Gammaproteobacteria bacterium
AAAAGAAAAATTGATTGCTGCTCATCGTGGTCGTATCAAGAAAGTATTAATTCCCTCTGAAAATCAACCCGAATTGAAAGAAATTCCAAAAAATATTACGCATGGGTTGGAAATTATTCCTGTGCGCTGGATCGATCAAGTATTAGAGCTCGCATTAACTTATCAACCACAGCCATTGGCATCCGAATCTGAGGCATCCCTAGAAGTTGTTGCTGGCAAATCAAAGATGCGTAAGAAATCAAAACGATCTGATGATACTCGTGCACATTAAGGATTGTTGATGCCTGTTTGATTCGGCTTGACAAGTCAAAATTAGAGTATCTTACCACCCGTAACTGGTCAAAACGCGCTCAGGCAGCAGGTTTCTGGCGCCTCTTGCCAAAATATCATTAAATAATTGTCGGTATTTCAAACTAATCAAAAAGCCCTAATGTCGCATTTACAAGCAAAATAATCTTGTTTTTAGCTTGTTTTCTGAATAACTCTACACCTGTAATTCACGACAGTAACTGACAACGGATTCACTAAAATATGCTATAATGACTATATGGGAGTGTTAACAGAATTCTCTTAGGCAAATGTTATATAGGGTCTCTTATTGATGGACTTGAAGTTACGAGAAGTGGTGCCCTAATTGTTACTTTGTATGGAGGATTGAAAGATGAAATCTGGAAAAGAAAAGACCCTGGAAGAAATAGAAGGCAATTTATATGTGGTCCTAGGCGTTAAGCCTGAAAGTACTACTGATGACATCAAAAAAGCGTATAAGCGTAAGGCTTTAGAGCTTCACCCCGATAGGAACTTTGGTAAGCCTGCGGAAGAGCTCAAGCAGCAGGCAGAAGAGTTTATTAAAGTTAAGCAAGCATACGATGTTTTATCAGATCCGATCCAAAGAAATGAACATGATGATTATCTAAGAGCGGAATTTGCTAAGATGGCTGCAGAAAGAAGCATGGAACGTACTCACATAGTAGATCCTTTCCCCCCACGCGTTAGTTGTGTTCTTATCTGGTCCCCTCCAGATTTTAGGCTTAGGTATTTTGATAATATAGCTGAAGGTCTCGATATGGTACGAGGGCTGGCGGATTCAGGTCGGGTTAATTCAAATTTTAAATTGGTAGAAAATATGAGGGAGGTCGAAGCCTTGACTGCGGAAGGAAAACAGGCCGTATTTCAATCGGGTGGAAGGACTGGAGCGCCTCAGATAATGATTGAAATAGCAATGAGTAAAGCTGAGGCTGCTGAAATGTTTATGGAAATCGGTTCAGCCAAAAAATCAGGAAATCAAGCTGCTGAAAATGGATTATTAGAAAAACTGAATCAGAATATACATGGCGCACGCATTGTTGTTCCTCATTTCGATAGGAGCGCAGAACATGACTTTCGTGATTTTGTTGAAGAAAATAAGGATGGGGAGAGAATTGCTATCTTTTCACGTCATGATTTAGAGAATGAGAGTGTGCTTTCGAATAATCGTAAACCTAATTTGCTCGGACAAAGTAGTGCTGTACAAAGTAAACAAACTGCGGAGAAAAAACAATTAAAAGGAAAAGAAAATGTTTTGGGTAAACTAGCTAGTTGGGTAACAAAGGCTAAAGATAAAACAGCTACAAAAGTTGAAGCTCAAAGTTTGGCTATCGAAGCTTCAGGAGCAGCTAAAGAAGGTAAGCCAAAACCTGAGACTGTATTACAAATTGAAGCTGGAAATTCAGCCGATAAAAAGCCCAAACCACAATCAGTTCAAGCAGCAGCTAGAGATGCAAAGGAAGATCAGGAATTCAGAAGTCTAAAAAATTCGGTTGAAACATTATTGGCCAAACCTGAAAGTAGTGGTTTTAGAAACTTAAAAGAGTCTTTGGAGTCCTCAACTAAGACACGTCATCAGTACAAAGACGTCTTACGTGATATGGCGAAAGAGTATCTCAGCGAACTTAATACAGCAAGTAAGACAGGGAGAAACGAATTAGTGAGTAAACTTCAGGCGCTAAAGGCTCTAAGTCCAGAGAGTTACAAAGCTGCGATTACAGCTGCGCGTCCTGCTCAACAAGCAGATCAAGCTCCTAAACTAGGCAAATGAACAAGCTTAGCTTGTCCTCGTATCTTGAGTTGTTAGTACTTTGGGAGAATCGATATCTTAGTTGGCTATTTATTATAGCGAAAATATCATATAATATTACATTTGAACTCTTAGGGATCATGATTTCACTCGGTGTTGATGCTTTCTCTAACTAACTTGTTTCTGCAAGGTTGTTTTATCAATAAACAGCAGCATCATGTGAAAATCAAGTTAGCATTGATAATGATTTTCTAAAAGTACTAACAACTCAAGATACGACGACAGGACTGTGATGGACAAACCATGTTTCTTTTTCACACAAGATCAAATTATT
>CAYUMZ010000327.1:0-2388 GCA_964446105.1 uncultured Gammaproteobacteria bacterium
CTTCCAGAAATTAATAGTGCGTGAGGTAATTTACCTTGGTGCAAAGTCGTAATGCATTTTTTCCATGTATTTTGTAACCAAGGAACTATCACAGCACACCTCTAATTAATCAATCACTGCGCAAAAAAATCTTCAAAAATACGATGCACGCTGCCCTGAACATCCTTCACAGAACCTCGTGCATCAATAATACGAAATCGCTCTGGATATTCACGGGCTCGTTGTAAATAGGATTCACGTACGCGTTCAAAAAATGCTATATTTTCTATCTCAATGCGATCTTTTTCACCGCGAGCAGCTATTCGATTTAATCCGACTTCAATAGGTGCATCGAGGAGTAACGTTAAATCCGGTTGTAAATCATTAATAAAATGCTGCTCTAATAGTCGTATTTTTTCAATAGGAATTTGGCGCCCACCCCCTTGATACGCAAAACTCGCATCTGTGAAACGATCTGAAATCACGATTTTCCCTGCTTTTTTTGCAGGTAAAACAACGGTTTCTACATGTTGAATTCGTCCTGCAAAATACAACAATAATTCAGTTTCTACCTGCATGGTTTCATCATAGTGAGATAAAATCACTTGACGAATCTTTTCAGCGATTTCAGTACCACCAGGTTCTCGTGTTAAAAGAAAATCAAATCCTTTTTCTTTTAAAAATTCTGCGAGACTAGCCAGCACTGTGCTTTTTCCCATGCCCTCTGTGCCTTCAATCGTAATGAATAAACCTTGTGTTAATGTCATGATCGATTTTCCTTTTCAGCAGCATGTTCACGATGACGAAATTTAGTTACCGCATCATTGTGCTCAGCTAGTGTCGCTGTAAATTCGTGACTCCCGTCACCTTTACTCACATAGTAAAGCGCATCCCCATCAGCAGGATGCAGGGCTGCATTCAGTGAAGCCAAACTTGGCATTGCAATTGGTGATGGTGGCAACCCCTTAAATAGGTACGTATTATACGGCGAATTTATTTTTAAGTCTTCTTTTGATAATTGCCCACCGTAGTGCTCGCCCACCGCGTAAATTACTGTAGGGTCAATTTGTAAAAGCATATTATGACGAAGCCGTCTTAAAATAACACCTGCAATTTTAGGACGTTCCGCAGCAAGTGCCGTTTCTTTTTCAATCAATGAAGCAACAATTACGGCTTCATCAGGGGATACATACGGTACATTAGGATCTCGTTGACTCCAAAGTTTTGTAATCTCTTTTTTCATTAACTGAAAAGATTCTTTCAGAATTCTTGATTCATTGGTTCCACGAGCGAATTTAAATGTATTAGGATAAAAACGACCTTCAGGATTTTTATCAGGCTCACCGAGCATTCCCATAATTTCCTGTGGGGTTTTTCCCAGACAATCGTGCTTTAAATAAGGATTTTTTTCGAGCGCATCTAATACTTGGGCAAATCGCCAGCCCTCAACAAAAGTGATTTCCCGATAACGTACTTTTCCTGACATTAAATAATGTAATAACTGATATGGGGTAATATTGGTAGGAATAGTATATTCTCCAGCCTTCAAATATTTTGTCACATTTTCAAGGCGAGCCATTAACACAAAGGCTTTTGGTCTTTCGAGTACTCCTTGCGAATGAAGAATACTCGCAATGCCATGAATTGAAGTCCCTGGAGGAATATAAACTTCTGCAACTTGAACATTCGTCGATGGAATAAATTTGTAGCCGTACCACTCAATACCAATACAAAGAAATATGCTGGTTAAAATGATGCTAACAATAAATGTTCCGTAAGTGCGCAGCACCGCCCTCACACTCTAAATCTTCTTAAAAATAATACTGCCATTGGTTCCGCCAAAACCAAAGGAATTGGATAATACCGCGTCAATTTTTCTCTCTTGTGCTGTATGCGGAACTAAATTTAAATCACAACCTTCATCAGGATTATCTAAATTAATGGTAGGCGGACAAACTTGATCACGAAGCGCGAGTACAGCAAAAATAGATTCAACAGCACCTGCCGCTCCCAATAAATGCCCTGTCATCGATTTAGTTGAGCTCACTGCCAAATTTTTTGCATGATCACCAAAGGCTTTTTTAATAGCGCTCGCTTCAAGGACATCACCCGTTGGTGTGGATGTACCATGTGCATTAATATAATCAATATCCTCAGGATTCATTCCGGCATCTCGGAGTGTATTCTCCATGGCTTTCACAAATCCTTTGCCTTCATCATCGGGCGATGTAATGTGAAATGCATCGGCACTCATTCCAAAGCCTGCTAATTCAGCATAAATCGTCGCACCACGCGCTTTTGCGTGCTCGTACTCTTCTATTACCAACACACCGGCCCCTTCACCTAATACAATCCCGTCACGATCACGATCCCAAGGACGACTCGCTTGTTCAGGCTCATCATTTCGTG
>CAYUMZ010000328.1:0-2361 GCA_964446105.1 uncultured Gammaproteobacteria bacterium
TTCAAGACGAAAAAAAAATGATCGCTCCCGAAAAATTGGAACTCGTGTTAGTGCCGTTAGTCGCTTTTGATAAAACAGGAACTCGACTTGGCATGGGCGTAGGCTATTACGATCGAACCTTTGCCTTTTTGAATCAACCGAACCAAACGAGACATCCTCAATTAGTGGGGCTCGCCTACGATTTTCAAGAACTGGACCAACTGGAACAAGCCCCTTGGGATGTCAGACTTGATTGGATTATTACTGATAAAATGATTTATCAAACCCAAGAAAAACCTTAGAAAAAAATTTATTTTTAAATTTTACAATCTTGCACGAACTCGGTACCATTGATCACTCGATGAAAAATTCCGATCAAGGACAATTTATGAATGACATTATTGCAAACTTAACGGCACTAGTCACGGCCATGGAAGTTAATTCTTATTTTCTTTTGGTTGCCATCGGCATTATGTGGATTATCAATTTTGTCAATTGGTGGGTTCTGGGGTCACGGTTAAATGTTTTTGGGGTTTATCCTCGTCGAATTTGGGGATTAGTGGGCGTACCCGTTTCCCCAATTTTTCACGGACATTTTAATCACCTATTTTTTAATACCTTTCCTTTATTCATTTTAGCTAACCTTGTTTTATTAAAAGGCTATCCGCTTTTTTATTTTGTAACTGGATTTATCACAATAGGAAGCGGAATTATCGTATGGCTTATTGGGCGATCAGCATTTCACTTAGGTGCGAGCGGATTAATTATGGGATATTGGAGTTATCTCATCATACAAGCGTATAATGAACAAACCATTATGTCATTCGCTTTAGGCGCCATTAGTTTGTATTATTTCGGTGGGCTCTTGCTCGATTTATTTCCTGACAAACGTGAAGTGTCTTGGGAAGCGCACTTATCGGGATTCGCCAGTGGAATTGCTGCATATTACTATGTCCCACAACTTCTGCACCAATATGGCGCTCTGCTTGGATTATCAAAATGATCACCCCAAGCAAATGGAAACAAGTCTATAGCCAAATGCAACAACACAACATTGCAGAATCTGATCTTATTGAAAAATTTATTATCGGCTCAGGACACGGCGGACAAAAATTACAAAAAACAGCATCATGCGTTTATTTAAAACACATTCCTACCGGAATCGAAATTAAATGCCAAAAATCTCGCATGCGTGAAGAAAATCGTTTTCATGCGCGCCGTAGACTCATAGAAAAAATTGATGAACAACTGTTTGAGAAAAAAAGCCAACACCAACAAGAAATCGAAAAAATTCGCCGCCAAAAACGTCGCCGCTCTCGACGCTCAAAATTGAAAATGCTCGCCGATAAAAAACAACATGCTGAAGTTAAGAAGCGTAGACAAACACCCAAAGCTGAAGATTAAGAGGCGAAATCACACTGCTTTTTGAATCCCTCTCAAAACCAACGTTTACCCGTTAATGTACTATACTTATAGAGTGGAGATAGCTAGAGGTCGTTTTATGAGCCAAGATAAAAGTAAAGGTAGAAGTAAGATAGAGCGTTTAGCGGGCGCAAACCTGGAAAATGCCGTACCCCAAAAGAAAACTAAAGCTGATGAAATTCCATCTCCCGCCTCAGATGCATCTCAGACACAGCCACCTACCGAAGAATTGCCCAAAAGAAAGGGAAAAGATTTAGGCCACCTTCTTGGGGCAGAACAAGGAGCTATACCATCATCTCAAGCTGAAAAACGCGAGCTAAGTCCGAGAGCAGATGCCGCACAACCAAAACCAAGCAAACTGGCACGCATGGGAGTAAATCAACAAGCTACATCATCACTAGAAAGTCCGAGAGCTGATCAACAAGCCACATCCTCACCAGAAAGTCCGAGAGCAGATCAACAGGCCACATCATCACCAGAAAGTCCGAGAGCAAATCAACAAGACTCTCCAAGAACTAAAATTGCACGGACATTGGGGGAGACTGATACAGAAATATTTGTGGATCCGTATTATACTGAAAGCAAATCAATACGAAACCCTGCTGCTTTGATCGCCGGAAAAATGATTTCCTCAGTAATATTAACTGGCCGCGAATCAATTAACTCAAATACGTTTAAACATAATTTAAGCATGGAAGCTGGAGAAGCTAAACACACCTCGATCTCACTTATCACTGAAGATGGCGCAAAAGTTTCGGCACTGAGAGTCGATGCCAATCCGCCTTCAGATAAGACTATTATCGTATTTCAAGGTCAAAAAGGAAACTTTCAAGATCAACAGCAGTTGCAGCGTATTTTTGAAATTGCTCGCGAGACAGGAGCGAATGTGCTGGCTTTTAATTATCGTGACAGGCCAAGCTCTAAACAAGATTTTATTAACGATGCAATGACTACAATGAA
>CAYUMZ010000329.1:0-2358 GCA_964446105.1 uncultured Gammaproteobacteria bacterium
AAATAGACAAATATAAAATCTTATTCGATTTGTCTATTTGTCAAGATTTGACCCCATCCCAGAAATTAGCCCCTTTCAGCCGATTGACGGCCTTTGAGTAGGATGTAAAACGGAATCCCGCTCAAAAACAGCATCAATCCATACGTTATGGTTTGTTCGCCAGACCCCCAAATGGCCCAAAAGGAGTAGATAAAGGCCAAGCTCGCCAACACCATCATTGAGGATAATCGCTTTCCATTAAATAATTCAGGTCGCTGAAAATATAATAAAATCTCTGCTACCGAAGTAAAGATATAAGGTATTAAAGACGCTAATGTAGCCAACAATATGATTCGAGTGAATAAAGTGACCATGTTGGCACCGTATTGAAGTGATAATAGTATTGTGATTAGGACACTGGAAAATACTAAACCTACTACAGGAGTTCCCGTCCTGGTTAATTTAGCAAAAACAGGCGGAAATAATTTATCTTTTGCAGCAGCAAGCGGTATTTGGCCTTGCATCAAAACCCAACCGTTGAGCGTTCCAAAACAAGCTATTGCACCTGCAGCAGCCACTAGCCCTTTTGCCCAAGGACCAAACATTTGCATAGCGGCAGCAGCAAACGGCGATGTCGATGTCGCCAGCTCAGCAATAGGCACAACACCCATGACGCACGTGGTTGTAAAAATATAAACGACAGCCGCAATCAATGTTCCAATAATGGTTGCTCGCGGAATGTTTTTTTGTGGCTCTATCACATCATCTGCTGGAACCGTTGCCGATTCAAATCCGATAAATGACCACATGGTGAGTGTTGCAGCCGCAGTCAGGGCAGAAAACATCGGTTGACCACTCACATTAAACTGTGACAAATTTTCGCGCGTCACATAAAACAATCCAAAAATTGCTATTAAAATCAAAGGAACTAGCTTTAATATCGTCGTTAAAACTTGAACTTGCCCTGCTCGTTTAATGCCGATGATATTGATCAACGTAATTAGCCAAACAGCGCCCACTGTCAGAGCAAAGGCCAATCCGTGAGAATTAGAAATTTGAGGAAAAAATGCCGATAAATAACCTACAAAAGTCACTGCAATAGCCGCATTACCGACCCATAAAGCGATCCAATAGTTGTAAGCGACTTGAAACCCAATAAACTCTCCGTAAGTTTCGTGACAAAAAACGTACGGACCACCTGTACGTGGCAATAATCGTGATAATCGAGCAAACACTAAAGCTAACATCACAGTGCCAAAGGCTGTGATTATCCAGGCTAAGATTCCTATGGTTCCATACGCAGCTAATGATGAGGGCAACAAAAATATACCGGACCCTATCATATTTCCAGCCACTAAGGCTGTTAACGTCCATAACCCTAACGTACGACGAACGACTCTGCCATTCTCAAGATGCATACTCCTGTCTCTCCCTCTTACAAACGCTCGCGAACAAGCCACAATAATAGTAATCCAGGCGCAGCTAACGCTACTCCACAGCAATAATAGGGCACCCAACCCCAATAAGCTACAATCAATCCGGCTAACGGCCCAACAAAAACCCGTCCAATGGATGCAAGTGCCGATAACAATGCAAATTGAGTCGCTGTATAACGATGATCACACAGTCCCATTAATAAAGCTAAAAAGGCCGCCGTCCCTAAACCAGTACAAAAATATTCCATAAAAATCGTGAACATCATCGCACTATAATTTTTCCCAACCCACGCTAAAAGCACAAAGAATAAAATCGACAACGCCTGTAAGATTCCAAAAATCCAAAGAGCCGTGTATAAACGAATGCGAGTCATGATAGCGCCGGCAAGAACCAGACCAGCAATGGTTCCAACGAGTCCCATCGTTTTATACATCATCCCAACATCAACTAAATTAAAACCCAATCCTCTCAATAAAAATGTTGTGGTTAACTGCATCGCAAACGCGTCACCCATCTTATAAAATACTATAAAAAGCAGCAGTAACCCTATGGATTTTCTAGACATTAATTCTTTAAAGGGGGCTGCTATTAATTGCATAAATCCCATTGATTCTTGAGGTACAGGGTTTAAGCGAGGTGCCCATAACGTTACTATCGCGCCTATGACCATGGCGATTGCCATAATAATATAGGTCGCTTCAAAACCGATGCCGGCGGCAATAACTAATGCAATCCCACCTGAAAACAAAGCGGCTAAACGATACCCGCTCGTGTACAATGCCGCCCCCAAACCATGCTCTTGTTTGGGTAATAAATCGGTTCGATACGCATCGACAGCGATATCTTGAGTAGCTGATAATGAGGCAGCTACTAAAGAAAGAAAACCCAAAAAAAATGGCGATGAGACGGGGTTGATTAAAGCCAGCAGAGCAAAGACTGGAA
>CAYUMZ010000330.1:0-2357 GCA_964446105.1 uncultured Gammaproteobacteria bacterium
ACCTTCTTTGACGTAGACGTTAACGATAACGGTATCGCCTGTTTTGAATGCTGGTCGCTTTTTATCGCCGATTTGTTCAGCTTCAATTGCGTCAATCAATTTCTTCATTGTCAGTACCTCTTTTAGCCTCAACTTCTTCAATAAATTCAGCCAATAACTGTTGTTCGGCTGATGTCAGCTGGTGTTTTGCCAGCAAATCTGGTCGGCGCAACCATGTGCGGCCGAGAGATTGTTTCAATCGCCATTGGTGTATAGCGAAATGAGCCCCCTTCAATAGCACATCTGGCACCTGGAGTCCAGCAATTTCTTCGGGGCGGGTGTAATGAGGGTAGTCCAAAAGGCCTTCAGCAAAAGAATCTTCAGCGGCTGAATCCTCGTGGCCCAGTGCGCCCGGAATTAATCGAGCAATAGAATCGATCACGACCATGGCGGCAATTTCGCCGCCTGAAAGGACGTAATCACCGATAGACCATTCTTCATCGATGGCGGTTTCTATGACGCGTTCATCGATTCCTTCGTAACGCCCAGCCACTAAAATGAGATGCTCATCATTTACGCTTTCTTTGGCTTTTGAAGATGAAAAGGGTTCGCCTTGCGGGCTTAAATATACCACCTTGGATTTTCCAGGATGCATACTACGAGCGTGATTAATCGCAGCTAATAACGGTTCCACTTTCATCACCATCCCAGGTCCGCCACCATAAGGCCGATCGTCCACCGTGTGATGTTTGTCGGTAGTGAAATCGCGCAATTGCCAATGTTTCAGCGTAAGGAGCTTTTTATCCACTGCGCGTTGAGGAATTCCGAAATTGAGAGCCGCAAACATTTCAGGGAATACGCTGATGGTGCTGATATAATTCAATCGAGTGGTTCCCAGTCAACAATAATTTTCTGGGTATCTAAATCAACTTTGATAATCGTGTTTTGTGTGTAGGGCACTAAATGTTCTGTTTTCCCTTTGACGACCAAGACATCGTTTGCACCTGTTTCAAGGAGGTCTGTGACTGTACCCAGTGATTTACCTTCTTGATCAACAACTTCGAGGCCAATCAGTTGGTTCCAGTAAAATTCCTCAGACTCTAATTTGGGAAGGATTTCCATGGGTACTGCAATTTCATCGTTGGTATGAAGCTTTGCAATTTCGCGATCTTCCCAGCCTTGAATGTGCACAATGATTGAGTGATCGTGTGAATTTTTTGACGTTATTGTAATGGGTTGCCACTTACCTTTGTTCTGAATTAGCCAGGGTTGATAATCGAGGATATTGCTTGGGGGGTCAGTGTAAGAGATGACATAAATATCACCTCGAACTCCATGGGCTCTGCCAAATTTGCCTACAATGATTTCTTTTGACATGGAATAAGTCACCTCTTGAGGCAAACGTCCATATTTTGCCCGTCTCATGTTAGGAAAATATTTTTATAACACGACCCGGCCGGACTCCGAACGTTTCAGCAATTCTAGCTTAATGGCCTGAAGCTTGGGATTTTCTGATTAACGAGAAACGGGTTACTCGCCTGATTCTGTGCTTGAAGAGGTTGATTCAGCTGCATCTTCAGCAGAAGCTTTAACTTCTTCTGATTTTGGAGCTTCAGCTTGTGCTTCTTCAGCTTTGGATTCAGCCGCTTTTTTCGCTGGTTTCTCAGTTTTAGCGGGTTTTGATTCGGCTCTCACAGAAGCAGTAGGCCCTTTAACAACTTTTTTAGCTTTGCCGATGCCTTGATCAACAGCTGCAATTGGTTTCAGATTGCCAAGTGAGAATTCTTTTATAAGATGAGCAACGCGGTCGGACGGCTGAGCCCCTTTTTGGGTCCAATATTCGATACGATCGACCTGAAGCAATAGGGGGATTTCTTTACCCGTAGCGATAGGGTTATAGTAGCCTAAACGCTCTATATAGCGCCCATCTCGCGCTCTACGGCTATCTGCCGCAACGATGTGATAGAAAGGCCGCTTTTTCGCGCCGCTTCGAGTTAATCGAATTACTACTGCCATTGCTGTCCTCTTATAATGCTAGCAAACGCGCGATTCTATAGGGTTTGTTAGGGTTTGTAAAGTGTTGCTGGATGAAGAAAACGACTATTGATAGGGGATACCGCAGGATGCACCACCTTCTCAGGTCTGACGTTAACCTCTTCCGCTCAATGGGCCATCTATGGCCCATCCCGCTATTAATACTCGAAACGATTGGTATTTCGGGATTTGAGCTTGTTCTTTTTGGCTCTGGAACTTTTAAAAAGTTCGGCAATAGAACCTGGCTATTACCTCTCTTTTAAAAACTCCCAGAGGCAACAATAAAGTCGCTCAAAAACCCGAACTCTCAAACCCAACGATGAAACTCACCCCCGAGAGCGATG
>CAYUMZ010000331.1:0-2342 GCA_964446105.1 uncultured Gammaproteobacteria bacterium
GATGATGCAGCTTTGCTGGCCAATAACATGGCAGCGATAACAAGAGAATTAGAACAAACCTATCGACGATTTTTAGTTCGAGCAATCAGCGAAGAATTTCTTATTAGTGAGATCAAAAGAATTTTAAATAGTAATTACGACACCACTCCTATAGAACGCATTTTGGAGGAACTTGAATTACGATATGAATTAAGAGAGCATCTCTCTAGGATGATTGAAACAAGCGGATGGGTAATATTTAACACAAATCAGCTTGTGCTTGATGAAAATCACCGCATTAATGTTGGTGAAACATTAAGAAAATATTATCAAGATCAATTAAAAGAACAAGAATCTTATCTCAATATTGGATTTTGTGGAAAATTTGGTCTTACAGAATTTTTGGATAATCATTTTGATGTATTTGAAAAGAAATTTCTTGACGAACGTGATAGAGTTCAATCATTAGTGGGCGCTTTTATATTATCCCTTTTAAATGGGCAACTTCTATTCGCACAAAAAATTTGGGGTATATGTGAACCGCTTGAATTAAGAAAAAACCTTATCGAAGATAATAACTTTAGGGCTGTTGCTATATCTAAAACATCATCAAACCAAGAAGTTAGGCTATTTATTCAGCAATGTGTTGCTGATCTTAGCCTAACAGACAAAATACCAACTTTTACAGACGACGAACTTTTCCCTTTTTATGCTCATGCAAATAATCGCGAAGGATTATTAGCATGCTGGAAAATACCTCGTTCAGGTCAGGCCTATTTAGCGCTTCTCACCAATAATAAATATGAAGTGTTTAGCGATATCGCTGATGAATTTTGGTTCAGCACCAGAGAAACGATAGTTAAATGTTTGATAGCACTAAGCAAGTCAAAAGAGGTCGTAGTCCCTCATGAGGTCTGGAAAGAATATTTTTATATTGCTGTTTATAAATCACCCCTCTCAACTGTCAAACTGCTTTGGCAGGCAACTGAGGAAGATGAATTACGGAAAGAATTGCTTAATGATGCTTTGCTTAAAGGCTGTAACGATTTTCATATACCAGTCATGAAATTTTTAATAGAACAGGCCGAGTCTTTTCCAGATAATCCGATTGCACTTGACAATTTAGAATATATTAAACATTATGCATATGAACAAGCAAAATATAACCTTACTAGGCTTGAAGAATTGCTATCAAACACTCCAATGACAAGAAACATCCAACTTACAAAGTTGTAATGCTTTTTTCCAATACTAGCAATAAAATTATGGCTTGATTTGTACAATATCATATTATAGAGGCTGTTAATCAATCTATTCTTGAATGAACTCACCTAGAAAAACTAGAAAAGATGCACTTCTAATGGATATGTCCAGCTTTACACAAAGAAAAAGCCGACTCTCAGGCAAAAAAACGAGCAATGAGCTATAATTAAAATATGTAAATAATGAGAGATTATAGTATATGGAATCGACAGGTGAAATAGTCAACAAGCTGAGTCAGCCATCAGCAAGGAGTCAATCTGCATTAGATAAATTTATAAACTCATGCGGTAATATTTCTCTGTTATCTGCTCAAGGGATCGAACATATAAAGAAATTACGAATTGAACTTGAGAATCTTTACAAAGATTCGCAGCCAACTTCCGGAACGCAGAAATCGTATGAAGCTCTTGAAGCTGTTATTGCGATGTTAAAAAAAATGACTGAAGTAGACAAAGGGTCGTGCCCTAACAATAATTTTAATTTTTTCAATAATAGCCAGGAAGCTAAAAGATTTTACGACATTGCATTCCCGCATGGCTCTTCCACACCTGAAATAAATGATGATTTAGCGGCTGCAGTTGGCCAAAAATTGTTGGTCGCTTTAGAAAACTTCTCTGCTTGGAAACATTTAACCGGTCCCGTGTTTTTTGCACAAAAGTTCATTCCTGGCAATCCGATTGAAACTGCAAAAAAAGATTTACAAGAACGAATAGAACATTACCATCAAATCGATAAAGATAGAGTAATGTTAATCGCTTTCGCCAAAATTTTGAATAAACTAGGTCAATTAAATCGCTCTCCACAAAATTCGGATCCAGTAGAACTCAAAGCCAAGTATGAAGAAATTGCTCAACTACTCAGAGAAGCGAATTTTCAATTTACTCATGAACAAACACCAGGAATACAGGCTGTGGCTAGCGGCGTTTTGTTACCTCAAATTTTAGATTGTCAAAATACCCTGGTGAGTAAATTTAGCATACCCTTACAAGAACTAGGATCAATTCCAATTGCACTACCACAGCCAAGCGACTCAAGTAAATTTGAGGCTCACCTTTTGGATTATTGTCAACGATTAGAGGCTAATATCGATCGCTATTTTG
>CAYUMZ010000332.1:0-2341 GCA_964446105.1 uncultured Gammaproteobacteria bacterium
AAAATAACTAAAGATATAGGTGTCCGTTATTATCAGGTTTTAAAAAATCGCACCTTTATCTCTTATGCGTTTAGCGCTACTGCAGGATTAATGACTTTTTTTGTGTTTTTCTCAAGCTCGCCCTATATCATCATTAATTTATTACATGTACCGGTTAAACATTTTGGCTATTATTTTTTTACAGTAGGCGCAACATTTTTCTTAGGTAGTTTAATTTGTGGGAAGTTGGTTCATAGAATTGGTACATTTAATGCCACGATTACCGGTATTTTATTAATGTTCTTAGCGGGATTAATGATGTTGTTCTGGTACGAGATAAACGGACTTAGTACCGCACAATATATTTTGCCCTGCATGACCGCTGGGATAGGTGGAGCTTTTATGATGGGAGCCGGTGCCGGCGGAGCAATGGAACCCTTTGGAAATTCAGCTGGAATGGCAGCAGCAGTCATTGGCTGCCTGGAATTTGTGTGTGCCTCAGTATTTGGCACAATAATCATGAACTGGCCGGTGACTTCCACCATACCTTTGTCTTTCACCATGATAGGGCTAAGTGGAACTGCTTTGCTGGTGATGTTATCCCTCAATGCACCAGGCCAGCTTTGGCGCAATGCAGTAAGTGAGCCCCCTCACCGGTCTATAAATTCTCCTAAATCCAGGTATTGACAAACACCCTCTAAACCGTCATATTTACCGGTCTTTTAACCTATTTGGAGTATGCAACTGTGGCTAATACAGTACAGGCAAAAAAACGAGCTATACAAGGCGAACAACGACGTCAACGTAACGTTTCACACCGCTCACTCGTGCGAACATTTATTAAGAAAGTCATTCTTGCTATCCAGTCTGGTAATAAAGATAACGCTAAAACAGCCTTCCAATCTGCTGTTCCCATCATCGACAAGATGGTTAATAAAAAGCACTTCCATCACAATAAGGCTGCCCGCTTGAAAAGCCGCTTGAATGCTCGCATCAAGGCACTTTCAGCGTAAATTAGCCATTGGCCTCTCGGGTTCCTTGTACCTTGTGCTGCTCTTGATACTTAAGTGCTAACACTCCATGTAGACTTGCCAAAACTCTATCTTTGAGGCTTTCCTGTACCCCACCCCTTCTAATGTGCTATTTAATGCTAATACAGCATCAAGTCTCTAAGATTAGCCCCCTCTGCCCCACATCCCTAAAAGTAGCTTCCTTGTAATATACCAAACCTGTCCTATACTGGTACGTGGGCTACGTGGTTTTTTCACGGATGAAAGAGCACTTAGCTGACAAATATGGATGTTTTTAAACATAGACTAGGTAATTGATAGGGAGTCAATGCGATGTCAAAAACGGATTCTGGTGTTCACCATTCCAAAATTGGAATTGTCAAAGAAGTTCACGGTGATAATTTATTTGCAACTGAGCCACACGGTGATGTCAGACAATTATCAGTCGGTTCTCCAGTCTATTCCGATGATCAAATCGAATCTCGTGAAGGCAGCTCAATGGTTGTACTCACTAATAATGGACAAGCTATCAATATTCCTGAAGATGTCTACGATCAAATGTTAACAAAGGCGATCACCAAAGAATTATCGAATGCACTTCATGCTGAAACGGATTCTAGCGATGACTCTAATTCTGAACCACACTCCCATAATTCTCGTCATCACACAATCTATGCTGAAAATACTATTAATGCCACAACATCTGATTCAAATATTAATGCAGGCTCCCATGTCATTATTGCAAAAAATCCAAATGCCGAACAAAATCAAAACACTCAAAATTCCTCTCAAGAAAATATTTCTGCAAATAATAATTCCAATGAACATTCTAACAACAATAGTGAACTATTAAATTCAGAGACTGCCAATTTAAATCCACATCATAAAAATGAAAATAAACATGAAGAAAATTCTGAAAAAGAATTTCCATGGTCTCATGAAGGTAATACTGCGATTGTAGTTAATCCTCATTTCATTACGACCTCTACTGGTTTAAGAGAAATTATTACACTTACTGATAGAAATCTTGATCACCACAATCGGTTTGAAGAATCGCGCGCTGATATAAATCACGATGATTTTAGAGATTCTTTACAATTTGGTGATCGTGACACAGGCCATATTACTAATGACGAAATTACACAGCACCTAGAAAACGAACAATCTATTGATCCAAATGAATTTCGTAATACCTCTGACAGTATTGACCCCAATTTTTTATCTGCTGTTATCACACCCGGATTTGATACTGCGCCAGAAAATGATACCAGTTTAGAAGCTCTAAACGACGGACTTGAAGAAGACGAATTTGGCGTCAGACGTTTTCGTGGTGACGACGATGATGACAACGG
>CAYUMZ010000333.1:0-2328 GCA_964446105.1 uncultured Gammaproteobacteria bacterium
CTCCGCGGACGATTAAATCCGGAATGCGCTCATCTAAATGTGGAGCGAGTCGCGGTCTTTTAACGACGACACGTTTTTTGGCTATTTTGCAAGATTCTTCAAGCAATAATCCTGCATCAGAATCTTCGCCAACAATTTCACGTAGCACACGCATTTCTTTTTTAACTAAGGCTGATTTTGTGCGACTAGGAAACATGGGGTCGATGTAAATGATGTCGGGGAGATTATTTTGAGAAAGTGATTGTAAGTAGCTTGAACTCTCTGAAACAATCAATTGTAAATTTAATGTCGAAAAAAAAGAGTCATTTTTAGCGCGGTTTATTGCGTCTTGAACCAGTGCTGCAATAATGGGTGATCGTTCAATCATGGTCACTGAGCACCCTAAGCAGGCCAATATAAAAGCATCTTGTCCCAATCCTGCCGTGAGATCTAACACGGTCGGTGATTTTAATGATTTTAAACCCAATGCTTTTGCGATCAATTGACTTTTTCCGCCGCCATATTTACGACGATGTGCGTATTTTCCAGCAATAAAATCCACACTGATGGGGCCTGGTGCCTTAGTTGCTGTTAGTTGTAGTGCTAAAATATCCGAATCATAAAGAAAAATGGCAGAATACTGGTCTTTTTCAATAGGGTCTATTATGGGTATGTTTAATTGCAAGCTGAGTGAAACTGCTTGATCCCATAAGATCTGATCGGGTTTGATAATGGCAATTTTGGGTGTCATGCCTTATTATCCAGGGATCACTGATACCAGGTCAAGTTCTCACTGCTATAATATATTATATAGAGGCATCGGGAATAAAAAATTATGCAATATTTTCTTCTTTTAGTAAAAGCAGTGTTCTGTTGGATTTTGTTATTACATACTTCTATTGCTGCGTCGCTTCCACCCGTGCCTGGTAATAAAAGTATGGTCGTATCAGCACAGCATTATGCCACTGAAGCTGGAGAAAAAATATTAGATCAAGGGGGTAATGCCATTGATGCTGCAGTCGCCATGGGTTATGCGTTAGCGGTTGTACATCCTTGTTGCGGAAATATTGGTGGTGGTGGTTTTATGATGATTCGCTTTTCAAATGGAAAAACCACTTTTTTAAATTTTCGTGAGGAAGCGCCTGAAGCGATTAATGCAAAAATGTTTACCAGTAAAGAATCATCAAATTGGTTGAGTGGTGGACACTTAAAAGGAAGCGCAACAAAACCCTATTTATCGATAGGAGTTCCAGGAACTGTTAAAGGATTAAATACCGCATTAAAAAAATATGGCACGATGTCTTTAGGTCAGGTCATGCATCCTGCAATTGAGTTAGCTGAAAAAGGGTATATTCTGCAAGCTCAAGATGTCGCTATTCTCTCATCGGCTGAGCCAGAATTAGAACGAGAGCCCACCGTTGAAAAATCTTTTCTTCATGGTGAAAAAATATTCAAGGCGGGCGAACGATTTGTGCAAAAAGATTTGGCGCGTACACTTCGGAAAATTGCAGTGAGCGGAAACGAAGATTTTTATCAAGGAAGTATTGCAAATTCTATTGTGAAGTTTATTCATTCAAAAGGTGGATTACTCAGTAAAAAAGATATGAAAAATTACACTGTTGAAGAAATGTCTCCTATTTTTTGTCATTATCGTGGATATGAATTAATTTTAGCTCCACCTCCGAGTTCAGGTGGTGTTACAATGTGCGAGGTGTTAAATATCTTAGAAGGTTACCCAATGCAACAATTAGGGTATCATTCTGCAGCCAGTGTGCATTATTTTGTGGAGGCATTGCGCTATGCCTATGCCGATCGAAATACTTATTTAGGCGATCCAGATTTTGTTAAAAACCCCATTAATCATTTAATTTCAAATCAATATGCGCACGAAATTCGATTAAAAATAAAGGAAAATAAAGCCGGTAAATCACAAGAAATTGGTTTTGTAGGGAATCAAGCGGAAGGTCCTAATACAACTTCCTATGTTATTGTCGATAAATGGGGTAATGCGGTAAGCGTCACTTACACTTTAAATGATTATTTTGGATCCAAAGAAATGGCTGATAAAACCGGGTTTTTTCTTAATAATGAATTGGCCGATTTTACATTAAAGGTTGGAGAACCTAATGCCTATGGACTTATTCAAGGTGAAAAAAATCTAATTGCGCCTAAAAAACGGCCGCTGAGTTCTATTGCGCCGACAATCATTACGAAAAATGGAAAATTAGCTTTTGTGATGGGAGCGCCGGGTGGGTCTACGATTCCATCGCAGTTAGTGGGAGTTATCTCTAACGTAGTTGATTACGGGATGGATATTCAATTGGCAGTTGATTCGCCGCGTGTTCATAT
>CAYUMZ010000334.1:0-2324 GCA_964446105.1 uncultured Gammaproteobacteria bacterium
AAAGTTGCTCATTGGAATAGTGGGCCATATTGATTATTGTTCGCAAAAAAATGTTCGTCCTGAGGGCTTAATATTAAAATCCTATATTGAGAAACTATTTGAGTTGTGTGAACCAGAGTACGCTTCTGCTTTGAATGAAATTAAGGCATGTTTCGAAAGGTCAGATTGGAGACAAATTAAAGAAAACTCAGAAGCTCTTCTTAAAGAAATTAGACCTTTTGATATCCCCGAGCTCGTAAAACTTGTGGGTAAGGCCAAAGAAGCTGCTTCTTGTATTAAAGATCAGGATATTATTTTACTTCTCGGTAGAACAGGATCGGGTAAATCAACAACCACTCATTTTCTATGTGGTTCAACGATGGAAAAGACAGTTGTAAAAGGTTTAGAGCATATTCAGGCAACTCAGGTCAATAATGAGATCCTAAAAGAGGTTAAAACAAGCCCTGAAAAAAAATCTGAAACTCGTTATATAAAAGCAATTCCAGTTTGTTTTGAATCAGTTGGCTATGAACGAGATGGTGGTATTATTATTTGTGATACTCCGGGTTTTGAAGATACGCAGGGCGCTGAGGTCGATATAGCTAATGCAATTGGGGTAGTTGAGGCTGTTCGTGGTGCAAAAACGGTTCGCCCGGTGGTTTTGATCAGTAATAGAAGTATCGGAGATCGGTGTGAGCTATTGAAAGAATTGGCACATTTGTTGGTAAGAACGGTGGCCCATATCAGAGATCATCTTGAAGCCTTCACCTATGTATTTACAAAGTACAGCACGGATGAATTACTACAGGTACATGCTGAGTTAAAAAACTTAAAGTCACATCTCAGTGCTGATGAAAAGAGTGATAAATCACTTATGGCTTTGTTTGAATCCATGCTAGATGCCACAGAGGATGGGGCGTTGGGAATAGATCCCATTAAAGATAAACCCAAGGTATTTTATAAAAAACTAATGCGAACTAGAGAAATAAGACATCCAGAAGAGGTATTCCAATTTTCGATAACGGATAAATCAAAAGCTATTTTGAAAGACCAGGTTATGAAGCATCAGTTATCAATTTATCGTGCTCTTAAGAAAGGCAATTATAGTTTGATTGAATATAAATTAAGTGAGCTATATACACTTATATCTGTTTTAAATCAGGACTTTATAAAACAAATCTATGAAGATTGTAAACGTCATATCTCTAAACACCTACAGGAGAAATATCAATTAGCTCTGATTGACTTTGATAAGTGTTTAGATACGGGAGCCGAATTAGGAGAAGTTGATATAGAAAAATATATGGGGGTTATTGCAGAGATAAAACAATCGGAATTACTTAGAGAGAGACATTTGAGTCATGATACAATTCAGTCTTCGGCTTTAGTTCAAAATGTTATATTAAAAATTGATTTAATGTCGAAAAACGTAGGTGAATACACAGAAGATAATCAGTTTTATAAGAAAAAAATGGATAAAATGAAGCTCTTAGTCAGATACTTTCCAAATTCAGAGGAGTTCTACTCTAAGACTAGAAGTCTAGTGATTAAAAAAATCGATGATATTCAATCGTCTTTAAAGAGCAATATTGAACAGGGTAATTGGAATCAAATATCGAGCCTTTTCTCTTTAATGAAGATTATTAGAAAAGAGTTATCAGATCATATCGAACTTGATAAGTTTATTATAAATTATGATACGCTTCGTGAAGATGCTAAAGGTAAAATAAAATCTCTATCTGGGGAAGCGTTGAAATTAATTTTTAATGAAAAAAAATTAACTAAATCAGCTATAGAAAATATCAATAATTTTATTATAAAACTTAATGAGGCTAAGATAACATCTGGTTTAGAAAGCTACATTGATGCTAAAGAAATAGAAAAAGCTCACGGCTCACTAATTGCTGAGCTCATGACCTATTTTACGGGTATTAGAAAAAAAATAGAGGATTCATTCGGAAAGCTAAGGGGCGATTCATTTGAGGAATTAGAATCATTAATGGAAGAGATGAATGCTATCCATGAGATGCACGGGATGCAAGCAAAAACTTCTGAGTTATTTTATAGCACGATTGAAACTTTAAGTGGTTATGTTAAAGAGTTAAGACGAGAATCAGAGTATCAGTTAAAATTATTCTTAGAAGGCAATGGACAGGATTGCAAGAAATTTTCTCGAAGCCTGGTTAGTCTAAAGAAAGCAGCATGGTTAGAGAAGTATAAACCAGGCATTACGGATGAAACTATTGTAGAAATCCGTGAGGAAATATTATCTCGTGTTGAAGAAGCAAAACATCGTGCGCTTTCTTTAGCATTGCGGATAGAAGATTTCAATAATATCAAAGAAA
>CAYUMZ010000335.1:0-2324 GCA_964446105.1 uncultured Gammaproteobacteria bacterium
TACTCGAATGTGAGGGGTGTAGTCAGTCTGCGTGTGATGTCGCCCCAGGCAAGCAAAGTCTCTGGTGGTTCACGACAGTAGGAAAAGGTAATAAAATCAGAGACATAGCAGTCCCTGACGCTATGTTAAGCGCCTTAAAACGTTATAGAATGAGCCTAGGACTACCTCCCCTTCCCGCTCGCAGCGAACCTACCCCGCTTCTTAATAAGCAACGGGGCCGAGGCGGCTTAGGCACTCGTCAAATACGTAATTTAGTGCAATTCTGCTTTGACCAAGCTATATTTGAACTAGCACGCGATGGGTTAAATGACGAAGCTCAAGACTTAACTGTAGCGACAGTTCACTGGTTAAGACACACCGCCATTTCTGCTGATGTTGAGCATCGCCCTCGTGAACATGTTCGAGATGATGCCGGTCATGAAAATATCAGTATCACCGACCGTTACATTGATATTGATCGCATTGCGCGACATGAATCAGCGCGACAAAAAAGATTAAAGAAGGAAACCGAGGAGACAGTATGCTAGATTTTGAAGTCATTAAAGATTCTAAAACCGGTGAATTAGCCATTAAAACACCATTGAGTGGAAAAACATTACTCACATCGCCTCAACTGAATAAAGGAACCGCATTTACCAATGAGGAACGTCATCAATTTGGATTATTAGGCAAATTACCCGCAGCTGTTGAGACGCTTTCCGAACAAACCATGCGCGCCTTTTTGCAATATTCTGCGTTCACAACCGATATACAAAAAAGCATTTATTTGCGCACACTTCATGAAACGAATGAAACCGTTTTTTATAAACTGGTTGCCGATCACATGAAAGATATGATTCCTGTTTTGTATACACCCATCGTCGGCACGGCTGTTAAAACCCACAGCACTGAATTTCGTCGTCCGCGAGGTCTTTATATTTCTTATCCAGATCGCGAATATATTCGAGAGATATTATCCAATCGGACCCACCCTGAAATTGATGTGATTGTAGTAACAGATGGTGAAGGCGTTTTAGGAATTGGCGATCAAGGCATTGGCGGGATTGATATTCCTATTGCTAAATTAATGGTGTACTCAATTGCCGCTGGAGTTAACCCATTACGCACTTTGCCCATCATGTTAGACACGGGAACAAATAATCAAGCATTGCTCGATGACCCTCTTTATTTAGGTTGGCGACATAATCGCGTTGCCGGCGAAAAATATGATGAATTTATTCGAGTGTTTATTGATGAAGTCAAAAAACAATTTCCGGGTGTTTATTTACACTGGGAAGATTTTGGACGTGACAATGCACAGCGCAATTTAAATACGTATCGCAATGAAATTTGTTCATTTAATGATGATATTCAAGGCACCGGTGTTGTGACGCTAGCCGCAATGTTAGCGGCCGTTCATGCCTCAGGCACATCAATACAAGATCAACGTTTTGTGATTTTTGGTGCTGGCAGTGCAGGAATTGGAATTACACACCAACTCTGTGATGCATTAATTCGAAATGGAATGAGCGAAAAAGAAGCGCGTTCGCGATTCTGGTTAATATCAAGTAATGGCTTGATCACCACCGATTCACCTGCTCTTTCTGCTGAGCGAGCGCTGTATGCTCGCGATCCTGCTGAAATTCAATCGTGGAAAACAGCACTACCTGGCGTCGCTCATTTAGAAGATGTGATTAATAATGTTCGCCCCACGGCATTAATCGGATGTTCAACAGTGGGCTCTGCATTCACTGAATCCATTGTAAAATCAATGGCAACTCATTGTGAACGCCCCATTATTTTTCCCTTATCAAATCCGACCGAACGAAGCGAAGCAAAACCCGCCGATTTAATCGAATGGACCCAAGGTAAAGCACTCATTGCAACAGGCAGTCCGTTTGGCCCCGTTTCATACCAAGGCAAAACCATTCCTATCGGCCAATGCAACAATGCATTGGTGTATCCCGGAATCGGCTTAGGTATCATGGCCGTCAAAGCTAAATGTTTAAGCGACGACATGCTCTGGGCAGCCTGCCAAGCGGCCGCCCAATTTTCCCCTATTCTTAAAGATCCCAACGCCGCACTACTTCCTCCCATCCAAGATGCGCGCCCTTATTCCAATGTGATTGCTCTTGCTGTGGCTACTCAGGCTGTCAAAGAAGGTCTTGCGAGAGTTCCTAATACCGATAACATTCCAGCGCTTATTGATGCCATCAAATGGGAACCTAAATATTTGAGATATATCAAAGAATAAAGGGAAGGGGGCAAAGGAAAGGGGTCAAATCTTGACAAATAGACAAATATAAAATCTTATTCGATTTGTCTATTTGTCAAGATTTGACCCC
>CAYUMZ010000336.1:0-2288 GCA_964446105.1 uncultured Gammaproteobacteria bacterium
GAATCATTCCAACCTCGGATGGTACACGTCGTCTTCAAAATCTACGCCCGACAGAGCGTAAAGAATTCACAATACTGGGCGATGGATCCATTCGATCTAGAACAGAACATGCAGCTTTAGAAACAACAACCGATAGTACTTTTACTCAAAATCAATCGTGTACATACTTAGGGTCTGATGCAGTCACCCCGGCATTCGGATTTGATAAAAGTCGACAATCGAAACTTTATGGAATACTCACTCACAGAAATGATCTTAAAATAAATCGTTTATTACTGAATGATGGCGGAACCATTAGCAGACCTTTTGACTCTTCCTCTGAAAGCGATGCCAAAAGCAATGCTTCTTCTCGTAGAGGACAAAATGGTTTTTCACTGTACTCATCTCCTGAATTAAACAGCTTTATTGAAGAAAATAGCAAAATGAGGAAATTGAAAACCAATACAAACGAAGCACTTGCCAGATTGCGATTCAATGTTTTTAGAGCGATGATTTGTATCTGCGCAGACAACTTTGAAGCCCGTTTACTCGCAAATGAATTTTCTGAAGAAATTCTTGAAGCTTATGCTGAGTACGTAAAAAGAAAAGATATCCAGCTTAATCCAAAATTCAAAATTCACGTCATTTTTTATGTTCAAAATTTAAATCCTAATGCAAATCAATCCCAACCACGACATCACATTTACCGCTATACACGCTCGATGCTAAGCCACGACAGGAGAACAGCAGTACAAATTTATCATAAAAAATCGTCCAGAGCTGCCTTCATCAATAATAAAAATTTTGAATGTTTATTAGGATTAGCTAGTATTACTGAGAAAATGTTGACTGATCCCGTTTCAGCAAATGATAGCACTCCATTAGCAATAAAAATGATTCAAAGTGGTCACGTTCGCATGTTATTACGATTACTCAGACCTACCAGAAAACATTACGGGCAAAATCCACAAGAGCAAAGCAACTTGAGTACAACAGTATTCAATACTCTTATTGCAAACAATCGATCTCTGCTCGATCAGACGATCATTTTTAATCTTATCGTTGCAGAAGCTTTTGAAATAGCTACCCAAATCATTAACGCAACAAATATAGAGACAATACCTACTATAAAAATTTTAGAAACTGGGAACCCCCGACATCTTGATTTTTTTGGACTTGAAAAGACAATAAGACTGGCAGCTGAAAATAATTACTGGGTAACGGTACGACTATGCCTAAAAGAGTACTCAAACATCACTCAAGAAACTATTGACCATCTTTTTGTATTAGCCTGTAAAAGAACTGAAAAAGCACGATGGCCAGACATTGTATTTTTAATAAAAAAGAAAAGAGTAAGCCCTGCAACAATCCAATCTGAATTGATAAAAGCATTAAATGTGCCAGACATGGCTCTTTTCGAAATTATCATCACTCACTTCAACGATCATGAGATGATACGAGAATTTTTTACTGGCTTTTCTCTACTTGAAACCATCAGAAATAAACAACATAAACTGGCAAAATTAATATTAAAAACCGAGATAAATGCATCTTGGAGACAATCTTCAGGCCAACAACATGCTTTAGTTTCAACACTATTATTCGGAATTCAACATGATTTTGATGATCTTCTTCCTCAGCTAGCTGAACATGAAAAAAGCTTCCAAGATAAACACTCAGAGTCTCGTTATTGGCTCGCCGTAGATTTGGCACGAGCCCGGAAAAATAATACAGCCCTGCTAATTTTACAAGCCGAAAACCATATCCAAACATTGATCGATCCAACAAATATCAAGCTCAGTGTGTGTTATAGGGTATTCGAAGCTCTATTCGCGAATCAGCCCGAAGTTGCTATATTCAGGCTACTCGATTTCAATAAACAATATCATTACTCACCAGATGATAGCGATACTCCACTGTCTGTTTTAGCCACATTATCAGATGAATTCGAACACGCTTTCTTACTTTTTAAAGATGTATTGTCTAATCACGAGCAAGCCTATTGTAAAATATTTTTTGAAGTCCTATTTGATTTACCTTGCAAAGCCACTGATTCTTCCACTATTAGAGACATTCAAGCATCAATGAGCCGAGCATTACTTATCACTGAATTAACAATAGAACAAACCATTGTTGAGAACTCCATATCAAAACTTTCTTTAGATATCAATCATGAGTTATTACTTTCATCATATAATAGAGACCCATGGAAAAATATGATTTCATCACAGATTACTTATATCACTATGCCGCGCCTCATAAGCAAAACTGATCAAGATGATGTGTTATTTTCAATTTTTAACATCCTA